>JAEZKN010000505.1 GCA_023415395.1 Actinomycetes bacterium | reverse complement strand
GCCCGTGCCGGTGCCGGCGGCGCGCCACCGCGCCGAGCCCGCACCGCCCAAGCAGCAGCTGGGCTACCCGCTCGTCGCCGAGCCGAGCGGCCCACCGGCCCGCTGGCGGGTCAGCTTCGACTCCGGGGAGTCCTTCGTGGTCGGCGGGCTCACCCTGCTCGGCCGCCGGCCCGAGGGCCGGGTCGGCGAGGCCGTCCACCAGGCGGTCCCACTGCGCTCGGAGGACATGTCGCTGTCCAAGACGCACGCCCAGCTCCAGGTGGTCGCCGACGGCGTCCTGGTCGTGATGGACCGGGGCTCGACCAACGGCTCGGTGCTCCTGCGCCAGGGGGTGACGCGGGACCTGCCGGCCGGGCGACCGACGACCCTGCTCGACGGCGACCACGTGCGGTTCGGCGACCGGATCATGGTGGTCGCGCGGGATGGTTCCCCGGTTCGGTAACGGTTGGGTAACGAACCGCCACGCCTCTTCCGTCGGTGACATCCCGCCGTGTCAACTGCTCCCCTCCTGACCAGTGGCTCGGCACTGAGATCCGGTTCGAGCCTCGTGCCAGGAGCCGCGGGCGTCACCCACGCCCCGAACACCCCTCAGGAGGCATCTCTTGCGTAGGACCCGGGTCGCCGCAGCGGCGACCGCAACGCTCATTGCGGCAGGCATGACGCTGTCGCTCACCACTCCCCAAGCCGGCGCGCAGCCGTCGGCCACGCAGCCCTCGAAGCCCAGTGCGAACGACCGGAGGCCCTCCGACGTCCTGACCCCCGGCTGGAAGAAGCACTACGACAAGCGGACCCAGGACGCCCTCGCGAAGCGCCTCCGCACCGGCGGCAAGGGCCCGACCGAGAAGCTCGGCAAGGGCGTCTACGGCCGGGTCGCGCAGACCGGCAAGGACCGCATCTTCGTGGTGCTCGCCGAGTTCGGCGACCGGCGCCACCAGGCCTACCAGGACGACCCGGACTCCGGCGCCCAGCGCTTCGACGGTCCGCTGCACAACCAGATCCCCCAGCCCGACCGCAAGGTCGACAACAGCACGATCTGGGCGCCGAACTTCAGCCGGTCCTACTTCCAGAACATGTACTTCAACCGCATGAAGGAGTTCTACGAGGACCAGTCCAGCGGCGCCTACTCGATCGACGGCGACGTCACCGCGTGGGTCAAGGTCCCGTTCAACGAGGCGCGCTACGGCAGCAACCGCGACTGCGGCGACATCGTCTGCTCGAACGTGAACTTCCTCGTGCGCGACGCGCTCGCCGAGTGGGTCCAGGGGCGGATCGACCAGGGCTGGACCATGCAGCGGGTCCAGGACTACCTGAAGACCTTCGACATCCAGGACCGCTACGACTTCGACGGCGACGGCGACTTCCGCGAGCCGGACGGCTACATCGACCACTTCCAGATCGTCCACGCGGGCGGCGACGAGGCGGACGGTGACCCGATCTACGGCGAGGACGCGATCTGGAGCCACCGCGGCAACGTCGGCATCCACGGCCTCGGCGACGGCCCCGGTCCCGCCATCGGCGGCGTCGAGGTCGGCGAGGGCGGCAAGAGCGACACCAGCGCCCCCGACGGCGGCGTCGACATCCCGAACAACCCGACCGGCCTGTGGGTCAGCGACTACACGATGCAGCCCGAGAACGGCGGCCTCAGCGTGTTCGCGCACGAGTACGCCCACGACCTCGAGCTCCCGGACCTCTACGACACCTCCGGCAACACCGGCGGTGCGAGCAACTCCGTCGAGCACTGGTCCCTGATGGCCCAGTCACGCGGCACCGCGCCGGGCGACCCCGGCATCGGCGACCGTCCGCAGCCCATGGGCGCGTGGGACAAGTTCCAGCTCGGCTGGCTCGACTACGACGTCATCCGCGCCGGCCGCAGCGGCACCTTCAAGCTGCGTCCGGGCGCCTCGACCTCCGGCAGCCAGGCCAACGGCCTGATCGTCCTGCTGCCGGACAAGAACGTCACCTTCCAGTACGGCGACCCGTGCGCCGAGTGCGGCGAGGAGTTCTACTACAGCGGCTCGGGCGACAACCTCGACAACTGGATGGGACGCATCGTCCCCGGTGGTGGCGAGCTCACCGCCAAGGTCCGCTACGACATCGAGGAGGCCTGGGACTACGCGTTCCTCGAGGTCTCCAGCGACCGGGGCGCGACCTGGGAGTCCATCCCGACCAGCCTGAGCTACGAGGGTGAGGACCAGGGCTCGTTCAACCCCGACGGGACCGGCATCACGGGCACGACCGACGGGCAGTGGGTCGACCTGAGCGCCACCGTCCCGGAGGGCACCAACGCGGTCCGCTGGCGCTACCTCACCGACGGCGCGGTGGCCGAGGACGGCTTCCAGGTCGACAACATCACCCTGGACGGCGCCACGATCGGCACCGCCGACGGCGGCGAGCCGTGGACGCTGGTCGGCTTCGAGGCGGTCCATGCCGAGGAGACCAAGGCGTTCACCAACGCCTACTTCGTCGACAACCGGCAGTACGTCGGTCGCGACAAGATCCTCAAGCACATCTACAGCTTCGCCGGACTGCCGAAGAAGCCGGACTGGGTGGACTTCTTCGCGTACGCGCCGGGTGCGCTCATCTCCTACTGGGACACCTCCTACACCGACAACAACGTCGGCGACCACCCCGGTGGCGGCGAGATCCTGCCCGTCGACGCCCGGCCGTACTTCCAGCACATGCCGGACGACTCGCTGCTGCGCACCAAGCTGCTGACGGCGGACTCGACGTTCTCGCTGACCAGGAGCCCGTCCCAGAAGCTGCGCTACCAGGGCCAGCGCATCACGCTCAAGGGCCAGCCGGCGGAGCCGCTCTTCGACGACACCATGGACTGGTGGTTCAACGGCGACGAGCACGGCAACGGCGACCACCCGGGCTTCTACGAGCCGGAGTGGTTCGGGGTCGACGTGCCCAAGACCGGGACCACGGTCAAGGTCGTCAAGGTCAACCCCAAGACGAAGGTGATGACCGTCAAGGTCGGCACCTCGAAGTAGCACCACAGCACGAGCACCTTGGCCGGGCTCCGTCACCCTCGGGTGGCGGGGCCCGGCCCCATTTTGGGGGCCTGGAGGACCCTTCCCGCGGCGACGCGGGTGTGGATAGGTTGCTGGGATGAGCTTCGAGTACGAGGGCACCGCGTCCACCAGCGCCGCCCCCGCCGCCGTCTGGCGGCTGTGGTCCGACGTCGGCCGCTGGCACGCCTGGGACCCGGCCGTCCCGCGCG
>JAEZKN010000476.1 GCA_023415395.1 Actinomycetes bacterium | reverse complement strand
CTCCTCGGGCGTCGACCGGTCCGACGGCGACGGCCCCTGGCCGGGCGACGTGGGCCCCTCCGGCGACTGCTCGTCGTCGCGATCCCGGTCCTGGCGACGGTCGCGGCCACCGTCGTCGCTCACGTCGCCGATCGTGGTCCCCCCGCCGCTCGACCCACCGGTGATCGAGGAGACGCTGCGGCCCACGGCCAGCTCGAAGACGGTGATCACCACCATCGCCGCCACGAACAGCGCACCGCTGACCAGCAGGATCCGGCGCCACGGCAAGGCCCGGAGCCGGTCGCCCAGCGAGCCCCGGCCACCCCGACCTGCGTCGTCCAGCTCGCGGTTCGCCGCGGCCAGCCGCTGCTGCGCCTGCTCCACCTGGTCCGCGCGCACGGCCGGGTCCTGGACGTGTCCGGCGCGCTCGACGTCGGCCTGGGCGACGCCGACCTTCTGCAGGGCACGCGCCTGGGCCTTGCTCAGCGTCTCCTTGCTGGTGGCGAGGCCCTGGGCGAACACCGCACTGCTCACGGTGACGATGAGGCTGCCGAGGGCCGCGCCGACCAGGGTCCCGGCCGCACCGAGGGTCGAGAGGAGGACCGCGGAGACCACCGCTGCGAGTGCCCCGGCGATGGTCTTGGGCCAGTCGATGTCCAGGCGTCGCATCCCTTCCAGTAAAGCCCACCCGCCCAGGAGTGGTACCTGCCAGTAACGTGGGCCACAGTCACCAGGTCAGGAGGCCAACCCATGCAGCTGGCGCTGTCGGCGGACGACGCCGCGTTCCGCGAGGAGATGCGGGCGTTCTTCACCACGAAGATCCCCCAGGAGATCCGGGACGCCGTGCGCGACCGGCGTGAGCTCACCAAGGACCAGATGGTCCAGAGCATGCGGATCCTGAACGAGGCGGGGCTCGCCGTACCCAACTGGCCCGTCGAGTGGGGCGGCCAGGACTGGACGCCGCTGCGCCGCCACATCTGGCACGAGGAGATGCAGCGCGCCCACGTGCCGGTCCCGCTGGCGTTCAACGCCTCGATGATCGGCCCGGTCATCGCGCAGTTCGGCTCCCAGGAGATGAAGGAGAGGTTCCTGCCGCCGACCGCGAACCTCGACATCTGGTGGTCGCAGGGCTTCTCCGAGCCCGACGCCGGCTCCGACCTGGCGTCGCTGAAGACCCGTGCGGTCCGCGACGGCGACGAGTACGTCGTCAACGGCCAGAAGACCTGGACCACGCTCGGGCAGTACGGCGACTGGATCTTCACGCTCGTCCGGACCAACCCCGAGGTCAAGAAGCAGGCCGGCATCTCGATGCTGCTCATCGACATGAGGTCCGAGGGCGTCGAGGTGCGGCCGATCGAGCTCATCGACGGTGGCCACGAGGTCAACGAGGTCTGGTTCACCGACGTGCGGGTGCCGGTCGAGAACCTCGTCGGCGAGGAGAACCGAGCCTGGGACTACGCCAAGTTCCTCCTCGGCAACGAGCGGGTCGGGGTGGCCCCGGTCGGCGCCACCAAGCGCGTGCTCGCCCAGGCCAAGGAGTGGGCCGGACCCCTGCTCGACGACCCGCTGCTCGCGGCCCGCTTCGTCGAGCTGGAGAACGAGCTGCTCGCCCTCGAGCTCACCGCGCTGCGCGTCGTCGCGCACTCCGCGGACGGCAAGCCCCACCCGGCGTCCTCGGTGCTCAAGCTCAAGGGCACCGAGCTCCAGCAGGCGGTCACCGAGCTGGTCGTCGACCTGGCCGGCCCGGCCTCGCTGGCCTCCGGTGCCGGCGACGACGAGACCGACCTGCCGTGGTGGACCCGCCGGTCGACGCCGGTCTACCTCAACTTCCGCAAGGCCTCGATCTACGGCGGCTCCAACGAGGTGCAGCGCCAGATCATCGCCCGCACGATCCTGGGTCTCTGAGCCCCGTTCTCTGAGAGGGAAACGCGATGGACTTCACCTACGACGAGGAGCAGCAGGCCCTGCGCGAGGCCGTGCGCGGCCTGGTCCGCAAGGCGTACTCCGACTTCGAGGAGCGCCGCAAGGCGGTCTCGGAGGATCCCGGGTTCAACGAGTCGGTCTGGCGACAGCTCGCCGAGATGGGCGTGCTCGGCCTGCCCTTCCCCGAGGAGTACGGCGGCATGGGCGCCGGCGCCATCGAGGTCGGCATCGTCGCCCAGGAGCTCGGCCGGGTGCTCGCGCCCGAGCCGTTCCTGACCTCCGTGGTGCTCGCCGGCGGACTGGTCGCCGCGGCCGGCTCCGAGGAGCAGAAGACCGAGCTGCTGGGCGGACTCTCCTCAGGTGAGCTCGTGCTCGCCTTCGCGCACGTCGAGCCCGGCGCCCGGTGGTCCCCGACGGCCTCCGGCGTCACGGCCTCGGGGGGCACGCTGACCGGCGTCAAGGAGCCGGTGGTCCAGGGCGCCCGCGCGGACGTGCTGATCGTGAGCGCCGCCCTGGAGGACGGTGGCACCGGTCTGTTCGTGGTCGACCCCGCCGGCCTGACCCGCGAGTCCTACCCGACCCACGACGGCGGTCGGGCCGCACGGATCACCTTCGACGGCACGGCCGCGACGCCCCTGGGTGCCGGTGGTGACGCCGAGGCCGTGATCGCGAGCGTGCTCGACATCGCCCGGATCGTCGCCGGCAACGAGGCGATCGGGCTGATGGAGACCGCGCTGGAGCAGACCTCGGCCTACCTCACCAGCCGCAAGCAGTTCGGCGTCACCCTCAACACCTTCCAGGCGCTGACCTTCCGCGCGGCCGACATGTACGTCTCGCTGGAGCTGGCCAAGAGCATCGTCACCTGGGCCACGATGGTGCTCGCCGAGAACGGCTCCGACGTGGCGGTGGCCGCGGCGCGCGCCTCCCTCCAGGTGAGCCGGGCCGGACGGCACATCGGGCAGGAGGCGATCCAGCTGCACGGCGGCATCGGGATGACCGCGGAGTACTCCATCGGGTCCCACACCAGCCGCCTCACCGCGCTCGACCACCTCTTCGGCGACGGCGGCTTCCACCTGGCCGCGCTGGCCGCCGACGCGCGGTCCTACGACGAGGTCGACGCACTGCCCGGATGATCGGCCGGATGATCGGCCGAGTTATCCACAGATCGCGGCTGCCCGGTGTCGGATCCGTCCGGCACCGGGCATCGTCGCGTCATGGGCACCCTCACCGCTGACCACGATGCGTTCCGGGACGCGGTCGCCGGACTGCACGACGCCGCGGCCCGCCTGGTCTCCTGCCGCGACCGCGCTGCGCGCTCGGTCGACGGACTGCTCGGGACCTGGCGGGGCACCGCGTCCTCGGCGTACGCCGCCGGCTGGGACGAGTGGTCCGACGGCGCCGCGCAGGTGCTGGACGGGTTGGCGACGATGGCCAGGCTGCTCGACGCCGTCGACACGGACCTCGGCGTCACCGACGTCTCCGCCAGCGCCACGCTGGGACGGCTGACCGCGAGGCTGGGCTGATGGCCGGGCTCGTCTACGGCGTCGACCTCGACGACCTGCTCGCCACCGTCGACGACCTCGCCGACTGCGGCGCCGAGCTGGGTGACCTCCTCGCCGAGGTCTCGCAGCGGGTCGAGTCCCTCCACGTCACCTGGTCGGGGCGTGCCGCGCTCGCGCAGGCCGGAGCCCAGGCCGACTGGGAGGCCGGGTTCCGCGCCATGCACGACGGCCTGGCCACCATGCGCCGCGCGGCCCGGACCGCCCACGGCAACTACCACGACGCCGCCGGGGCGAACCTGCGGATGTGGCAGCAGGTCCGATGAGGCCGAGCCGATGAAGCTGGCGATCGAGGGGGCGGGCTACCGCAACGCCTGCGAGGCGTTCGTCGACGGCAACCAGCGGGCCGCGAGGATCGGGGTCGACCTGGTGGGCGACCTCGGCGCGTACGCCGCGATGGCCGGGGACGACGCCGCCGCGAGCGAGTTCGCGACGTCCTACGACGACGCGGCGGCCTCGGCCGTCGCCGCGCTCGCGGAGCTCGTGGGCGGGTTCGCCTCCTTGGCCCGGCTTTCGGAGGGCTCGCTGCGCAACCACGCCGCCGCCGAGCAGGCGTCGGTGCTGAGAGGCCTGCCGGCGTACGCCGCCGACCCGCCGACCGGGTCGGAGCGGTGCACCGTGGTCCACCTGTCGGCACCGCCGTCGGCGCTCGGGGGCGACTCCGCCTCCCTGCCGGGCTGGGCCAACGCCGTGCTCGACCTGCTCGAGGGCGTCTTCTGGCCCGACGCCGACACCGACCGCCTGCGCGC
>JAEZKN010000472.1 GCA_023415395.1 Actinomycetes bacterium | reverse complement strand
CCCGTAGGCTGGGCGCGTGCTGCATGTGTTCGACGCCGAGCTGAAGCTGATGCTGATCGTGGAGCTGGTGCTCCTCGTCGTGAAGCTGTTCGCCTTCATCAACAGCCTGCTCTACTCCGCGGAGGCCTACAACGCGGCCAACAAGCTGACCAAGCCGGCCTGGGCGATCATCCTCGGCCTGGGTCTGGTGGTGCAGGTCGTGCTGGGCGGGCCGTTGGGGATCGTCAACCTGGCCTTCACGATCGCGGCGTTCGTCTATCTCGCCGACGTGCGCCCGGCGCTCGCCTCGCTCACGCGTCGCCGCTGACCTCTACGTCTGCGCAAGATTCCCCGTTCTCCCGCGTCGCGGCCTCGCTGACCCCTACGCTGTGCCGAATTGCCGAGTGACGACTGGGGGGTTGGTCATGGGTGAGTTCGAGGTGCGTCCGTGGGGATCGTGGGAGGTCCTGGACGAGGCGCCCGGCTACAAGGTCAAGCGGATCCGGGTGCTGCCGCACCAGCGGCTGTCCTACCAGACCCACGAGCACCGTGCCGAGCACTGGGTGATCGTCGCCGGCAAGGCCAGCTGCGTGCTCGAGGGCATGACGTCGTACGCCGGACCGGGCGACTGCGTCGAGGTGCCGCTCGGAGCCGCCCACCGGATCATGAACGAGCAGGACGAGGAGCTCGTCATCATCGAGGTCCAGCGCGGGGAGTACACCGGTGAGGACGACATCACCCGCCTCGAGGACGACTACGGGCGCTGCTGCTGACCGCTGAGGTCGGCGTCGACCATCCGCCCGATGAGCTCCTCGAAGGCGACCGTCGGTCTCCAGCCGAGCTCGTCACGCGCGCGAGACGCGTCGCCGACGAGCTCGGTGGGGTCGGCCGGTCTGACGAACTCCGGGTCGACGACGACGTGGTCGGTCCAGTCCTCGATCCCGGCGTGTGCGAAGGCGCTGGCGACGAAGTCGCGCACCGAGTGGGCGACGCCGGTCGCCACGACGTAGTCGGCGGCGCGGTCGGACCGCGCCGCTCGGATCATCGCGTCCACGTAGTCCGGGGCCCAGCCCCAGTCGCGCCGCGCGTCGAGGTTGCCCAGGGCGAGGACGTCCGCTCGGCCCTGGGCGATCGCGGCGACCGTCGAGGTGATCTTGCGGGTGACGAAGTGGTCGGGCCGCAACGGCGACTCGTGGTTGTAGAGGATCGCGCTCACGGCGTGCAGGTCGCGCCGGCGGTAGACGTCCACCATCAGGTGCGCGTAGGCCTTGGCCGCGCCATACGGGTTCACCGGCCGCACCGGGGTGGCCTCGTCCTGGGGGGAGCGGTCGGGCTCGCCGAAGATCTCCGCGCTGGACGCCTGGACGAAGCGGACCGGGCGACCGTGCTTCTCCTGGGTCAGCCAGGCCGACTCGAGAAGCGCCGCGGCGGCGAGGCCGTTGACCCGCGCGGTGAGGTCGGGCTGCTCCCAGGACCGGGCGACCGAGCTCAGCGCGGCCAGGTTGTAGACCTCGTCCGGGGCCAGGTCGACCAGCAGCCGGCGGACCTCCTCGACCGCGGTGAGGTCCCCACTGTGCAGCTCGACGCCCGGCAGGTCCGGGAGGGGCTCGGCGTCGTGAGCCAGCGCGTGCACCTCGACCCCGTCGGCGAGCAGTCGCTGCGCCAGGTAGGCGCCGTCCTGGCCGCCGATGCCGGTGACGAACGCTCGTCCAGCTCGGGTCACGGTCTCACCAGCCCTGTCGCGTCGCCGCGAGGTCCGCGTCCACCATGAGAGCAACCAGCTCGCGGAAGGAGACCTTGGGCTTCCAGCCCAGCACCTCGCGGGCCTTGCTGGCGTCGCCGATGAGGTGGTCGACCTCGGCCGGTCGCATGAAGCGCGGGTCTTGGCGGACGTAGGGCGTCCAGTCGTCGATCCCGACGTGCCGGAACGCCTCGTCGAGGAAGTCACGGATCGAGTGGGTCTCGCCGGTCGCGATGACGTAGTCGTCACCCTTCGGCTGCTGGAGCATCAGCCACATCGCCTCGACGTAGTCGCCGGCGAACCCCCAGTCCCGCTCGGCGTCGAGGTTGCCCAGGACCAGCTCGTCCTGGAGCCCGAGCTTGATCCGCGCGACCGCCTCGCTGATCTTGCGGGTCACGAACTCCGGGCCACGTCGCGGCGACTCGTGGTTGAAGAGGATCCCCGAGGAGGCGTGCATGCCGTAGGACTCGCGGTAGTTGATCGTCATGTAGTGGCCGAAGACCTTGCTCACGCCGTAGGGCGAGCGCGGCCACAGCAGGGTGCGCTCGTGCTGCGGCACCTCCTGCACCTTGCCGAACATCTCCGAGCTGGAGGCCTGGTAGAAGCGGATGCCCTCGGGCCTGTCGCCGGTGTGGAGCCGCACGGCCTCGAGCATGTTGAGGACGCCCTTGGCGGTGACGTCGGTGGTGAGCGGGGCGTTCTCCCAGGAGTAGGCGACGAAGGACACCGCGCCGAGGTTGTAGACCTCGTCGGGGTCGGAGTCCCGCAGGGCCCGGATCAGGCTCGACATGTCCGTCAGGTCGCCGTTGTGCAGGCGTACGTCGGGCAGGAGCCGCTGCACCAGGTCGAGCTTGGGGTTGTTCTGGCCGCGGATCACGCCGTGGACGTCGTACCCCTTGGTCAGCAGCAGCTCGGCCAGGTACAACCCGTCCTGTCCGGTGATCCCCGTGATGAGCGCTGTCGGCATGGACGGATTGTGCCAGTGATCTTGGCGGTCTCAGCGGACTCAGCGGGCGCGATCGGTGCGGGAGCGCGCCTCCCAGGCGCTCGCGACCATCGACCTGAGGTCGTGGGTCATCTCCCAGTCGAGGTCGCGGGCGGCGAGGTCGCCGCTCGCGACGATGCGGGCCGGGTCGCCCGGCCGCCGCTCGCGGACCTCCGGCTCGAAGTCGATGCCGGTCACGTCGCGGATGGTGTCCATGATCTGGCGCACCGAGACGCCCGCGCCGCTGCCCAGGTTGTAGACCGGCTCCAGCGGCTCGCCGGCGAGGAGCTTGCGGGCGGCGACGACGTGGGTGCGGGCGAGGTCGGCCACGTGGACGTAGTCGCGGACGCAGGTGCCGTCCGGGGTGGGGTAGTCCTCGCCGAAGATGGCGGGCGTGCGCCCCTCGACCAGGGCGTCGAACACCAGGGGGAAGAGGTTGTGCGGGCTCCGGTCGTAGAGGTCCGGCCGTCCCGAGCCGACGACGTTGAAGTAGCGCAGCGACGTGTGCCGGAAGCCGTGGGCGCGACCGGCGTCGCGCAGGAGCCACTCGCCGATGAGCTTGCTCTCGCCGTACGGCGACTCGGGCGTCGTGGGCGTCTCCTCGGTCACCAGGTCGACGTCCGGCGTGCCGTACGTGGCGGCGCTGGAGGAGAAGACGATCGGCCGGACATCGGCCTCGTCCATGGCCCGGAGCAGGCGGATGGTGCCGTTCACGTTCTGGTCGTAGGTCTCCAGCGGCTTCGAGACGGAGACCCCGGCGTACTTGAAGCCGGCCAGGTGGATGACGCCCTCGACGCCGTGGGTGCGGATCGCCCGGGCCACGGCCTCCTGGTCCAGCAGCGAGGCCTGGACGAAGGGCACGTGCGCCGGCACGAAGTCCGCGTCGCCGGCAGCGAGGTTGTCGAGCACCACCGGCTCCATGCCGGCGTCGAGCAGCGCGTGCACCACGTGCGATCCGATGTATCCCGCCCCACCTGTGACCAGCCAGCTCATGTGGCGGAGGATACTGAGGCCATGAAGGTTCTCGTGACCGGCGGCGCCGGGTACATCGGATCCACCACGGCCAAGGCGCTCGAGGAGGCCGGGCACACGCCGGTCATCCTCGACTCGCTGCTCACGGGCCCCCTCGTGTTCGTCAAGGACCGGATCTTCTACGAGGGCGACATCGCCGACCGGGCGCTGCTGCGCCGGGTGGTCGACGAGCACCCCGACATCGAGGCCACGATCCACATGGCCGCCCGGATCGTCGTGCCGGAGTCGGTGGAGAAGCCTTACGAGTACTACCGCGACAACGTCGCGAAGTCCCTGGAGCTCTTCGACGAGCTGAACGCCCTGGGCAAGCCGCGGGTGCTCTTCTCCTCCTCGGCGTCGCTGTATGCCATGAAGGACGACTTCGAGGTCACCGAGGAGGACGCGCTCGATCCGCCCTCGCCGTACGCGCGCACGAAGCGGATGATGGAGCAGGTCCTCCAGGACATGGCCGTCGCGACCGACCTGCGCGCGATCATCCTGCGCTACTTCAACCCGATCGGCTCCGACCCGGACCTCGAGTCGGGCATCTACGCCAAGGAGCCCTCGCACGTGCTGGGCCAGCTGGTGATGGCGGCGCGCGGGCAGAAGGACGCCTTCACGATCACCGGCGTGGACCACCCGACCCGCGACGGCACCGGCATCCGCGACTACATCCACGTGTGGGACCTCGCGCGCGCTCACGTGCGGGCCATCGAGGCGTTCGACGAGGTGATCGCGGCAGCCGGAACGCCGAGCGTGATCATCAACGTCGGCACCGGTGAGGGCGTGACGGTGCGCGAGCTCGTCACGGCGTTCCAGAACGTCTTCGGCCAGGAGGTGCCGGTGCGGGAGGCGCCGCCGCGGCCCGGCGACGCGGTCGGGGCGTTCGCCAACGTCGACCGCTCGGCCGAGCTGCTGGACTGGCGCACCGAGCTCTCGCTCGAGGACGCGATCGGGTCGGCCCTGGCGTGGGGCGAGAAGCGCCAGGAGATCCTGGGGTACGAGTGAACCTCGCGGCGTTCCTGCTCGCGCTGGTGCTGGCGGTGCCGGGGTCAGTGGGTGGTTTCGAGACAGGCGCTAGCGCGCCTTCCTCAACCACCGGGGGCGGTGGCGCGGCGGTGCCTTCCTCGACCGTCGAGGGGCCGGCGGGTGGTTTCGAGACAGGCGCTAGCGCGCCTTCCTCAACCACCGGGGGCGGTGGCGCGGCGGTGCCTTCCTCGACCGTCGAGGGGCCGGTGGGTGGTTTCGAGACAGGCGCTAGCGCGCCTTCCTCAACCACCGGGGGTGGTGGGGCGGGTCTCGATACGCTCGCTGGCGCTCGCTACTCGACCGACGAGGGAGGGGCCGCCTCGGCTCGCTCCTCGACCACCGAGGGACCACTCGCGGGGAAGGTGGTCGTGGTGGATCCCGGGCACCAGCTCGGCAACCGCAACTTCCCGCGGAAGGTCAACCGGCTGGTGCCAGCGGGTGGCTCCCGCAAGCCGTGCAACACCACGGGCACCGCGACGAGCGGCGGCTACGCAGAGGCGACCTTCACGTGGGTCGTGGCGAAGCTGCTGCGGCAGCGGCTCCGGGACGCGGGGGCCCGGGTCGTGCTGACCCGGCACAGCAACCGCGAGGACCGGTGGGGGCCGTGCGTCGACGCGCGCGGCCGCAAGGGCAACCGGATCCCGGCGGACCTCAAGATCAGCATCCACGCCGACGGGTCGTACACCCGCGGTGCGCGCGGCTTCCACGTCATCGCCCCGGCCGACCGGCGGCCGTGGACCCACGACATCCACCGCGCCTCGACGCGGCTGGCACGCGACACGAAGGCGGCGCTGCGCGCCCACCGGCTGCCGATGGCCAACTACATCGCCGGGGGCGACGGGATCGACGTGCGCTCCGACCTCGCGACGCTCAACCTGGCCGACGTCCCGACGGTGATGGTCGAGCTCGGCAACATGCGCGACACCCGCGACGCGCGCCGGATGACCACGCCACAGGGGCGGCAGCGCTACGCCGACGCGCTGCTCGGCGGCGTACGCCGCTTCCTGCGCTGACCTACCGCAGCACCCCGTTGAGCACCAGCTCCACGATGCTCGTCGAGCGCTCGCTGATCTCGTCCTCGGTGAGCTCCTGGCTCTCGAAGCGGATCGCCAGCACCTGCATGACCACGGCGCCGAAGACGAACTCCGCCACGGCGTTGGGGGAGATGCCGGCGACGGCCTCGCCGCGCGCGACCGCGCGCTCCAGGATCCGCTCGAAGTTCTCGACCTGGACGTCGCCGACCTTCTCCGAGAAGTGCCCCAGCGGTCGGGGCGCGCCGGCGGTGTCGATGAGGATCCGCAGGCTCGCCCAGCCCGCGGGGTGGAGGAAGTGCTCGAAGACGTTGGTGGCGACCTGGCACAGGTCGCCGCGCAGCGACCCGGTGTCGACGTCGCCCAGCGACCCGCTCGCCGTCCCCACGGCGTCGGTGAGCAGGGTGTCCTTGTCCTGCCAGCGCAGGTAGACCGTGGACTTGCCGACGCCGGCGCGGCGCGCGACGCCGTCCATCGTGAAGCCCGACCAGCCGTGCTCGCCGTACTCCTCCAGCGCGGCGTCGATGATCCGCTTCTCGGCTCCCGGGGTGCGGGGACGGCCGCGCCCCCGTCGGGGCGGTTCGTCCTGTGATGTGGACATGGCTGATTGAACCTCACAAATCCGTCCGATGCGCGGACGATCGCTAATGTCGAGCTCATGTCGTCGGGCGCGCGTGCGGTGCTGGTCCCGGGCGTGCTCGCCCTGCTGCCGGAGTACGCCGGCCTCGAGGACCCCGTCGCGGACCTCCGGACCGCCTGCGAGCAGGCCGTGGGGTGGCTCACCGCGGACGTCACCGTGCTGGCCTCGGAGCAGGGGCGACGGGTCGCCGAGCACCTCCTGGGGACGCGACCGGCTCGGCCCCCGGGTGCGTCGTACCTCGCCGTGGGCAACGGGTCGGCCAAGCGCACCGAGAAGGCGCCCGGGCACGTCGACGAGCGGGCGCTGGCCTTCGACGACGCCCTGGGTGCGGCGCTGCGGGCCGGGACCCTGGCCGACCTCGACCTGACCCTGGCGGGGGAGCTGTGGGCCGACACCGACGCCATCGCGGCGCTCGGGCGGCTGCTGCCGGCCGGGCTGCCGGCGAGCATCGACTACGAGGCCGACCCCTTCGGGGTGCAGTACTGGGTCGCGCGGTGGGAGTGGTGAGGGTCCTCGTCGGACCCGAGGGCGTCGACCCCGCCGACCTGCAGACGCTCTACGCGCCGCTCGACGACCCGTGGCTGCGGGTCAACATGGTCGCCACCGTCGACGG
>JAEZKN010000471.1 GCA_023415395.1 Actinomycetes bacterium | reverse complement strand
TTCCACACCCTCCAGCAGGTGGCCATGGTGGACGGGTGCGCGGCGATGGGCTCCGGAGAGTTCGAGAAGACCATCTACACCGGGCTCTTCTCCTCGCGCACCGCGCCCTACTACTGGAACACCTACGAGGACCCGGCGGTCCGCAGCGTCGCGCTCGCCGACCACGACCGCAGCGGGGAGGGCCTCGTCGTCGTGTGAGCCCCCCGGCCCGGGCCGCGGGCGGTCTCGCACCTCGGGCAGGAGGCGGTGCCTGGGCCGCGGCGCGCGAGGGGATGCGATGCTGGAGGCATGCGTTACGACCACCTCCTCGCCTCGGTCGGCAACACCCCCCTCGTCGGGCTGCCCCGGTTGTCGCCGTCCCCCGAGGTCCGCCTGTGGGCCAAGCTGGAGGACCGCAACCCGACCGGCTCGATCAAGGACCGCCCGGCCCTGAAGATGATCGAGGAGGCCGAGAAGGACGGCACCCTGCGCCCGGGCTGCACGATCCTGGAGCCCACCTCGGGCAACACCGGCATCTCGCTGGCCATGGCCGCGAAGCTGAAGGGCTACCGGATCGTCTGCGTGATGCCGGAGAACACCTCCGAGGAGCGCCGCCAGCTGCTGCGCATGTGGGGTGCGGAGATCGTGTCCTCGCCGGCGGCCGGCGGCTCCAACGAGGCCGTGCGCGTGGCCAAGCAGGTCGCGTCCGAGCACCCCGACTGGGTGATGCTCTACCAGTACGGCAACGCCGCCAACGCGCGCGCGCACGAGGAGGGCACGGGCCCCGAGCTGCTCGCCGACCTGCCCTCGATCACCCACTTCGTCGCGGGCCTGGGCACCACCGGCACGCTCATGGGCGTCTCCCGCTTCTTCCGCGCCGCCAAGCCGGACGTGCGCATCGTCGCCGCCGAGCCGCGCTACGGCGAGCTCGTCTACGGCCTGCGCAACCTCGACGAGGGCTTCGTCCCCGAGCTGTACGACGCCTCGCTGATCGACAGCCGCTTCTCGGTCGGCCCGCGCGACGCCGTCCGCCGGGTGCGCGAGCTGCTCGAGACGGAGGGCATCTTCGCCGGCATCTCGACCGGCGCGATCCTGCACGCCGCGCTCGGCCAGGCGGCCAAGGCGGTCAAGGCGGGGGAGAGCGCCGACATCGCCTTCGTGGTCTGCGACGGCGGCTGGAAGTACCTCTCGACCGGTGCCTACGAGGGCACCATCGACGAGGCCGAGGACCGTCTGGAGGGCCAGCTCTGGGCGTGAGCGCTCAGTAGCGGACCTGGATCCCGTAGACGGAGACCGCTCCGCAGGTGTCCGCGGCCGCGCCGCCGTCGCGGGCCAGCCCGACCTGGATGAACATCCCGGGGTCGTCCTGGAAGGGCCAACTCGCTGCGCACCAGGTCGGCGTCGGTCGACGAGGAGCCACTGGCAGTCAGCGGTCGACGACCAGCGACGGCGCCGTGCCGATGCGGCTCCCGCGCACCCGGTCCAGACCGAGCAGGGAGGTGGCCAGGTTGGCCACGTCGCCGTTGCGGACCGGCTGGCGGTCGGGGGCGTACGACGGTCGCCGGGTGCCCGGGTCGCGGTAGCCCGGGTTGAGGTCGTAGAGGTCGCCTGCCGCCACGCCGGCGCCCCACACGAGGAAGGGGATGGTGTAGTTCGCCGGGTCGGTGCGCACGGAGTGGCTGCGCCCGTCCGGGGCGAACCCGTGGTCGGCGGTCAGCATCACGACGACGTCCTCGCCCTCGACGGCCCGCAGCACCGTGCCCAGCTGCCGGTCGGTGCGTTGCACGGCCGCGAGGTACTCCGGCGACAGCCCGCCGTGCGCGTGCCCGGCGCGGTCGGGCAGCGAGACGTGCAGGAAGGTGAAGGTGGGGGCACCGTCGCGCAGGTCGGCGCGGGCGAGGGCGACGAGCCGGCGCTGGTTCTCCCGGACGACGAACGTGCCGATCCCGCGCCGCCAGGACCGCTCGTAGAGCGCGAACTTCTCCTTGGTGGAGTAGAGCGCGGTGTCGCCGCCCGCGGAGCGCACGGCGGTGAAGACCGAGGCGACCGCGTGGCCCGCGGCGCGCTGCACGGTAGTCCCGGGACGGTCGTCGTCCCAGGTGACCCCGTGCCCGGCGTACCGCGCGGTGATCCGGCGGCCGGTCATCATGCTGGTGTGGTTGGGCAGCGTGACCGACTGCTCGACCTCTGTGCGCGCGTTCAGGGTGCCCGCGCCCTCGTCCAGCATGCGGTGGAGGGTGGGCGTGCCGGCCGCCCCGAGCTCGCGGATCGCGTCGACGTTGAGCCCGTCCACGGAGATCGCCACCACCCGTGGCCCGGCCACCTGCGCGGCGTCGTGCGCGGCGTCGTCCACCACGGCGTCCACCAGGGCGGGCGCCGCGGCGGGGACCAGCGTGGAGAGCGAGACGACGGCCGAGAGGAGGGCTGCGAACACCCCTCCAACCTAACCCCGCGTGATCGCCGTCTCGGGTGACGTCGGTCGCTCCGCCATGCGCAGGGGGGCGCGACGTCCTAGCCTTGCCGCTGTGCGCACAGTGACTGAAGCGGGGGCGACGGGCGTCGCCCCTCCGCGGACGATCGGTCGGGAGGCCCGGTGAGGCTCACGGTCGTGGGGTGCTCGGGCTCCTTCCCCGGGCCCACCTCCCCGGCGAGCTGCTACCTCCTGGAGGCCGAGGACGCCGACGGCCGCACCTGGCGCGTCCTCGTCGACCTCGGCAACGGCGCTCTCGGCGAGCTCCAGCGCTACGCCGACCCGCTGGCGATCGACGCGGTCCTGGTCAGCCACCTGCACGCCGACCACTGCCTCGACCTGTGCGGCTACTACGTCATGCGGAAGTACCACCCGACCGGCCACCAGCCGCTGCTGCCCGTGTGGGGCCCGGCGGACACCGCCGACCGGATGGCCCGCGCCTACGACCTGCCCCTGCACCCCGGCATGAGCGAGGAGTTCGACTTCCGCACCTGGGACGGTCCGGTCGAGATCGGCCCGTTCACGGTGCTGCCGGTCGCGGTCGCCCACCCGGTCGACGCGTTCGGCCTCCGGATCACGGCCGGGGGAGCGACCCTCGCCTACACCGGCGACACCGGCCCCACGCCCGTCCTCGACGACCTCGCCCGCGACGCCGACCTCTTCCTCGCCGAGGCCTCCTTCCGCTCCCAGGACACCAACCCGCCCGACCTCCACCTCACCGGCGCCGACGGTGGCCAGGTGGCGGCCCGGGCCGGCGTGAAGCGCCTCGTCCTCACCCACGTGCCGC
Organism: Actinomycetes bacterium; assembly: GCA_023415395.1. GTDB lineage: Bacteria > Actinomycetota > Actinomycetes > Propionibacteriales > Nocardioidaceae > Nocardioides. Next base: position 8,540 of record JAEZKN010000471.1, on the reverse strand, counting down.
CCTGGTTCGACCCGCAGGACGCGTTGGCGGAGGCCGCTTCGGCGTACGACGGCCCGACCGAGCTGGCGGTCGCCGGGGCGGTCTACGAGCTCTGAGTCGCCCGCTGACGGATGCCGCGCAGCATCCGGCGGGTCATCGGGACGCTGATCCACGACACGACGCGCACCAGCAGGCGCGACCGCAGGGACGACGCGCGGTAGCGCTCGTGCGCGACCAGCAGCGAGCCGTCGACCTGCGGCCTGACCTCGAGCTCCCACGAGAAGTCGTACTGCGGGTTCTCACCGTGCAGCACGAGGCGCGACCCGTCCCGCACCTCGGTGACGTCGAGCGCGACGTCCGGGTGGAGGTGGACCCGGTCGCCCGGGTGCGGGTGCTGCCACTCCGCGTGGATGCGGTCGGCGTTGGTGATGTCGCACCCGACGAGGTTCTCCAGCCACTGGTAGCTGTAGAACCCGCCCCGCTCCTGGCCGATCTGCGCGAGCCACGGCCACACCCGGTCCGGCGGGACCGGGACGTGCAGGCTGTGCGTGGCGATCCGCGTGCTCATGCCACCAGTACACCCTCGTCGGGTCGGCGCCGGCAGGGGCGTTGGTCCTACCCGAGCCCCGCATCGTGCACGCAGATCGCGATCTGCACCCGGTTGGTCACCTGGAGCTTGTCGAAGAGGCGGGACACGTGCGCCTTGACCGTCGGCACCGAGAGGTAGAGCTCGCCGGCGATCTCGGCGTTGCTCAGGCCGCGGCCGACGGCCAGGGCCACGTCGCGCTCGCGGTCGGTCAGCAGCGCCATCCGCGCCTGCGCCGCGTCGGCGCGCGCGGCCGCGGCGCTGGCGGTCTCGTCGGGCTCGTCGCGCAGCCGGCGGATCAGCGTGCGGGTGACTGACGGGGAGAGCATCGGCTCGTCGTCGACGACCTTGCGGATCGCGTCGACGATCTGCGGCGGCGGCGTGTCCTTGAGCAGGAAGCCGTCCGCGCCCGAGGCCAGGGCCTCGACCACGTGCTCGTCGGCGTCGAAGGTCGTCAGCACGATCACCTTCGGCGGGTCGGGCCGCTCGTGCAGCTCCCGGGTCGCGCCGAGACCGTCCAGCCGCGGCATCCGGATGTCCATGAGCACCACGTCCGGGCGCAGGGTGCCCGCGAGCGCCACCCCGTCGCGACCGTCGCCCGCCTCGCCGACCACCTCGATGTCCCGCTCACCGCCGAGGATCAGCGCCAGCGCGGACCGCACCAGCGGGTCGTCGTCGACCAGCAGGACCGAGGTCATGCCGTCCACGGTATCCAGCCCCGGACCACGAAGGTCGAGCCGTCCCGGCCGTGGTCCAGGCGGCCACCGCGCAGCTCCGCGCGCTCGGCCAGCCCGATGAGGCCGAGCCCGGCGCCCGGCGTACGCGACGGGCCGAAGCCGACCGGGTTGCGCAGCAGCACCTCGAGGCCGTCGTCGGCGCTCCCGCTGATGCGCACCGTCAGGGCCGCCCCGGGCGCGTGCTTGCGCGCGTTGGTGATGCCCTCCTGGACGATCCGGTAGACGGTGCGGCCGGTCGCGTCGGGCACGGCGGCGCCGTGGACCAGGTCCTCGAGCTCCACGCGCATCCCGGACCCGCGGGCCTCGTCGACGAGGCCGGCGAGGTCGGCGTACGTCGGCTGCGGGGTCGTGAGCCGCTCGCCGGTGCTCCCGTCGCGCAGCACTCCCAGCACGCCGCGCAGGTCGGTGAGGGCCTCGTGCGCCTTGTCGCGGATGACCTCGGCGCTGGCGCGGGTCTCCTCGGGCGTGAGGTCGGCGCGGTAGGCCAGGGCCCCGGCGTGCAGCGAGATCTGGGAGATCCGGTGCGCCAGCACGTCGTGCATCTCCCGCGCGATGCGGGTCTGCTCCTGCCCACGGGCCTGGGCGACGCGCAGCTCCTGCTCGGCCTCGGCCCGCTCCGCGCGGTGCCGCAGCGTCCAGATCAGCTCACGGCGCGACCCGATGTACATACCCCACCCGAGCACCGCGCCGATGGCGATCGCGTTGACGACCGCGAGCAGCCACGCCGGCTCGGTCTCGTCCGCGGTGATGACGCTGAAGAACTGGGCGGCGGTGTAGCTCACCATCCCCACCACGGCGATCTCGCGCCAGCGGCGACGGGTCGCGAGCGACACCGCGGCCAGCGTGGCCGGGCCGGCGGCGATGCCCGAGACGCCGGTCGCCACCGCGGTCACCAACGCGACGGCGACGGGCCAGCGGCGACGCCAGAACACCAGCACGTAGGTCGCCAGGCCGAGGACGAGGTCCGCGACCCACCACGCCTGGGAGACCTCGCTCTGGTGGGCCCACGCCGGCAGCCAGGCCACCGCGCTGACCGACAGCATGACCGCGACCCGCCACAGCTGGCTCCACAGCTGCAACGGCGGCTGGTACTCGCGCGGGTCGGGTCGCTCCACCCGCCCCAGGCTAGGCGGCGCAGGACCGGCCGGCAGCGGCCCGGGGTCGGGACCGAACCCCTACTTTCGTCAGGCGATGGTGTCCGCGGGTCCCGTGCGCGCCTCGGGGGCGGTCGGGCAGGCTGGTGCCATGATCGAAGTCGAGGGACTCACCAGGAAGTACGGCACGTTCACCGCCGTCGACAACGTCAGCTTCGTCTGCCAGCCCGGGCGGGTGACCGGCTTCCTCGGTCCCAACGGCGCCGGCAAGACGACGACCATGCGCGTCATGGTCGGGCTCACCGCGCCCACGTCGGGCCGGGTGACCATCGGGGGCCACCTCTACCAGGACATCCCGAACCCGGGCCGCCACGTCGGCGTCCTCCTCGACGCCTCCGCGCAGCACGCCGGCCGGACCGGTCGCGAGATCCTCGAGCTCGGTGCCGCCACGATGGGCCTGCCCGGCTCCCGCGTCGACGAGATGCTCGAGCTGGTCTCGCTCACCCGCAGCGAGGCCAAGCGCCGGCTGCGCAACTACTCCCTCGGCATGAAGCAGCGCCTCGGCATCGCGCACGCGCTGCTCGGGGACCCCTCGGTGCTGATCCTCGACGAGCCCGCGAACGGTCTCGACCCTGCCGGCATCCGCTGGATGCGCGGTCTCCTGCGCGGCTACGCCGAGCGCGGCGGCACCGTGCTCCTCTCCAGCCACCTGCTGCACGAGGTCGAGCAGATCGCCGACGAGATGATCCTGATCGGCAACGGCAAGATCGTGGCCCAGGGGGACAAGCAGACGCTGCTCGCGGGCGCCGGCGGCGGGGTGCACTCCTTCGTCACCGCGCTCGACAACCAGGCCCTGTCCGCCGCCCTGAGCGCCAAGGGCATCACCGTCGCGTCGGCCGGCACCGGCCTGCGGGTCGAGGCCGAGCCCGTCGAGGTCGGGCGCACCGCTCTCGAGGCCGGCGTCGTGCTCACGGACCTGCGGGCCGGCGAGGGCGGTCTGGAGGACCTCTTCCTCGAGCTCACCGCGACGACGCAGCGCGAGGCCGTGTCGTGAGCGCCACGACCGCCGGTGCCCCGCTGACGATCGACCTGTCGGGCACCGCGCCCACGCCGTTCTCGCGGCTGGTGCGGACCGAGCTGCGCAAGACCTGGGACACCCGCGCCGGCTTCTGGCTGCTGGTCGCGACCGGCATCCTGACCGCGCTCGTGATGGGCATCCAGCTCACCGTCGCGCTGGTCGAGGACCTGCGGATGGTCTACAACGACTTCCTCACCTCGACGAACTTCTCCATCGCCCTGCTGCTGCCGGTCATCGGCATCCTGCTGCTCACCAGCGAGTGGAGCCAGCGCACGGCGATGGTGACGTTCTCGCTCGAGCCGCGCCGGGCGCGGGTGATCGTGGCCAAGCTGGTGGTCGGGATCCTGCTCGGGCTCGCCGCGGTCCTCATCGCCCTCGTCCTGGCGACGGTGTGCAACCTGCTGTTCGGGATGCTCTCCGACCACCCGACGGTCTGGGACCTGAGCCTGCGCCAGACGGCGTACTTCGTGATCCTGCAGGAGATCGGGATGCTGACCGGCTTCGCCTTCGCGGCCCTGCTGCTCAACTCGCCGGCGGCGATCGTGCTCTACATGGTCTACTCCTTCGTCCTGCCCGGCCTCTTCGAGATCGGCGCGGCCCTCATCGGCTGGTTCGCGGACCTGCGGCCGTGGATCGACTTCAGCGGCGCCCAGACGCCGCTCTTCGACGACAGCGGCATGAGCGGGGACGACTGGGCGCACTTCGCGGTCTCGGGCCTCATCTGGCTGGTCCTGCCGCTGGCGATCGGCGTGTGGCGGGTGCTGCGGGCGGAGGTGAAGTGAGGTGTCGGCGATGACGCTCGACGTCTCGGGCACGCCGGCGACGCCGTTCCACCGCCTCGTCCGGGTCGAGCTGCGCAAGTCCTATGACACCCGCGCCGGCTTCTGGCTGCTCGCGGTCATCGCCCTGCTCGTGCTCATCGCGGAGGTGGTCGCGCTCGCGGTCACCACCACCCAGGACGCGGCGATGTCGCTCGGCGACTTCGTCGGGACCGCGGCGTTCATCACCTCGTTCCTCCTGCCGGTGCTCGGCATCATGGTCGTCACCACGGAGTGGAGCCAGCGCACGGCGATGGTGACCTTCGCGCTCGAGCCCCGGCGACCCCGGGTGATCGCCGCGAAGGCGCTCGTGGGCGTGCTGCTGACGCTGGCGACGGTGGTGCTCTCGACCGCCCTCGGTGCGGTCTGCAACCTGCTCTACGGGCTCATCCAGGGCGAGTTCGACTGGACCTTCGGGTGGTCGGACTTCGCGGCGTTCACGCTCACCCAGGTGCTCGCGATGCTGGGCGGGTTCGCGCTGGCCGCGCTCTTCCTCAACACCCCGGCCGCGATCGTGGTCTTCTTCGTCTACAAGTGGGTGCTGCCCGGGCTGTTCGCCCTCGGGTCGGCCCTCGTGGGCTGGTTCGAGTCCCTGGCTCCGTGGATCGACTTCCAGTCCGCGCAGAACGCGATCTGGGACTGGTCCAGCAGCGCCGAGGACTGGGCCCAGCTGGTGGTGTCGGGCCTGCTCTGGCTCGGGGTGCCGCTCGTCCTCGGCATCGCACGGATCCTGCGCGCCGAGGTGAAGTAGCCGCCGTTAGGGTCGAGGCATGACTGCACGCGACGACGCCCCCCGCGAGGACGGCCGGGCCGACGACGAGCTCCGCCCGATCACGATCACCCGCAACTGGCTCGACCACGCCGCGGGGTCGGTGCTCATCGAGTTCGGCCGCACCCGCGTGCTGTGCGCCGCGTCGGCCTCCGAGGGCGTCCCGCGCTGGCGCAAGGGCTCCGGACTGGGCTGGGTCACGGCCGAGTACGCCATGCTCCCGGCCTCCACCAACACCCGCTCGGACCGTGAGTCGGTCAAGGGCCGCATCGGGGGCCGCACCCACGAGATCAGTCGCCTGATCGGTCGCTCGCTGCGCGCGGTCATCGACTACAAGGCGCTGGGCGAGAACACCATCCAGCTCGACTGCGACGTGCTCCAGGCCGACGGTGGCACGCGCACCGCGGCCATCACCGGGGCCTACGTCGCCCTGGCCGACGCGGTCGCGCACCTCCGCTCGACCGGGGCGCTCACGGGCGAGCCGCTGACCGGGTCGGTCGCCGCGGTCAGCGTCGGCATCATCGACGGCGTCCCGCGACTCGACCTGCCCTACGTCGAGGACGTCCGCGCCGAGACCGACATGAACGTCGTGATGACCGGCGACGGCAAGTTCGTCGAGGTGCAGGGCACCGCCGAGGGCGCGGCCTTCGACCGGGCCGAGCTCGACGCGCTGCTCGGGCTGGCCGAGAAGGGCTGCGCGGACCTCACGCGGCTGCAGCGGGAGGCGTTGGGCTCGTGAGGGTCTTCCTCGCCTCGCGCAACCGCAAGAAGATCGAGGAGATGGAGCGGATCCTCCGCGAGCACCTCCCCGGGATCGAGGTCCTCGGCATCGACGACGTCGAGGGCTACGAGGAGCCGGTCGAGGACCAGGCCACCTTCGAGGGCAACGCGCTGCTCAAGGCCCGCGCCGGCTTCGCGGCCACCGGCCTGCCCTCGCTCGCCGACGACAGCGGACTCTGCGTCGACGCGCTCAACGGCATGCCCGGCGTACTCTCCGCGCGGTGGTCGGGCCCGGCGCCGGGCTCGAGGGAGGGGCAGGACGCGCGCAACAACCAGCTCCTGCTCGCGCAGCTCGCGGACGTCCCCGACGAGCGGCGGGGTGCGCACTTCATGTGCGCGGTCGCCTTCGTCCACGCCGACGGACCCGGCGGCGAGGAGTGCGCGTCCGGCACGATGCCGGGCCGGGTCATCCGCGAGTGCCGGGGGACCGGTGGCTTCGGGTACGACGTGCTCTTCGTCGCCGACGACCGGCCGGGTCTCACCACGGCCGAGCTGACGCGGGAGGACAAGGACGCGATCTCGCACCGGGGATGGGCGCTGCGGCGGATGGCGCCGATCGTCGCCCGGATCCTGCGATGAGGCGGCACTTCTTCGTCCGTCGCAACCTGGCCCGGGCGCTGCTCCGGCTCGCGCGGTGGCGCACCGTGGGCGAGGTGCCGCGCAAGGGCATCCTGGTCGGCGCGCCCCACACCTCCAACTGGGACTGGGTGCTGACCATGCTCCTGGCCTGGAGCTACGACATCCAGATCCGCCTACTGGTCAAGGACGCGTTCTTCAAGGGGCCGCTGGCGCCGGTCATGCGCGCCACCGGCGCCGTCGAGCTCGACCGGTCCAACCCGGGCGAGACCATCCGCCGGCTGCTCGCCGACGCCGAGACGGACGAGACCTTCCTGCTCGGGATCGCCGCGGAGGGCACGAGGAGCAAGGGCGAGTACTGGAAGTCCGGCTTCTACCGGATCTCCCAGCAGACCGGCCTGCCGATCACGCTGGCCTTCCTCGACGCCCCCTCGCGCACGGTCGGCTGGGGCCCGACCTTCTCCCTCAGTGGGGACGTGTCGGCCGACATGGACCGCATCCGCGCCTTCTACGCCGACAAGACCGGCATCAAGCCCGCCGGCACCACGGTCCCGCGGCTGCGCGAGGAGGACCGCCCGGCTTGACCTGAAGTCCGGTTGAGCTCCTAGGTTCGGCCGCGTGATCCCCGACCATCTCGAGAGCCTGTGGTCCACCCCGCGCCTGGCGACGCTCGGCACCGTGCGACCCGACGGGTCCCCGCACCTGGTCCCGGTCAAGGCGATGCGGGTCGGTGCCGACCTGCACGTGCTCACCCGCCCCGGCACCGTGAAGGTGCGCAACCTCGTGCGCGTCCCGCGGGCATCGCTGGCCGAGCACACCGCCACGGTCTGGGCGACGGTCGAGGGGCCCGCCCGGGTCGCGGACGATCCGGCCACGCTGGCGGCCGCGCGCGCGGCGTACCTCCAGCGCTACGGGCGCCCCGACACCTGGGGGACCTGCGTCATCGTGCTGACACCGGATCGCGTTCTGCACGGCGTGTGATCGCGAAGCCCCAAAGTGCCGCGAAGACGAACATGAAGACGGAGTAGACCGCGGCCGGCACCGAGATCTCGGTGTTGTCGAGCACCTCCACGGCGACGTAGATGGCCAGGGTGCCGTTGTGCACCCCGATCTCCATGGAGGAGGCGATGGCCTGCTCGTCCTTGACGCCGGCCGCCTTCGGGACGACGTAGCCGACCACGAGCGAGATCGCGCAGAAGAGGCCGGCGGCCAGGCCGACCTCGGCCAGGTAGTCGCCGACGTTCTCGGCCTGGTCGAGGAGGATCCCGAGCACCAGCACGGCCAGGATGACCGCCGACCCGATGCGGACCGGCTTGTCCATCCGCGTCGCCCACGCCGTGGCCCTGGCGCGGACCAGCATGCCGACGGCGACCGGGACGAGCACGACGGCGAACACCTCGACGACCTTGGCGAACTGCAGGCTGACCGTCTCGTCGAGGTCGTAGTGGCTGATCGCGAGGTTGGTGATGATGGGCAGCGAGACGATCGCGATGATCGAGTTGATCGCGGTGAGGCTGACGTTGAGCGCGACGTCACCGCGGAAGAGGTGGCTGAAGAGGTTCGCGCTGGTGCCGCCCGGCGACGCCGCCAGCAGCATCATCCCCACGGCCAGCAGCGGCGGCAGGTCGAGGGCCTTGACCAGCCCGAAGCAGACCAGCGGCAGCAGGACCAGCTGGCAGGCCAGCGCGACCGCCACCGCCTTCGGAGCCCGGCCCACCCGCCGGAAGTCGTCCGGGGTGAGCGAGAGCCCGAGGCCGAACATGATGATGCCGAGCGCGAGCGGCAGCCCGACGGTGGTGAGCGCGGAGTCCATGCGCGGACTCTAGTGACGCCCGTCACTCCGCGTCGGCAGATCGCCGAACCGGTGCGCCCGGAGAGACTCGAACTCTCACTGGCCAGGACCTAAACCTGGTGCCTCTGCCAATTGGGCTACGGGCGCGCGGGGGTCAGTGTTCCAGCAAATGCCGACTCGGCGCGTCTTGCACACTCAGGGGGCTCGAGTCGGCGCGTCTTGCACACTCAAGCGGCAAGACGCCGACTCGGCGGTCCCTGGCGGGCAAGTTGCGCCGACTCGGCGGTCCCGGGCGGGCAAGACGCGCCGAGTCGCGGTTCGTCAGGCGCCG
>JAEZKN010000460.1 GCA_023415395.1 Actinomycetes bacterium | reverse complement strand
GGCCGTGGGTGACCCCGCCCACCCCGCGCTCCAGGCGCTCGTGCGCTGGGACGCCGCCGGGTACGCCGCCCGCGAGACGGTCCAGCGGATGGAGGCCCACCTGCCGCCCGCGAGCCGGCTGGCCACGATCACCGGGGAGCCGGGGGCCGTCGACGACGCGGTGACGCTGCTCGCGGCACCTCCGGGTGCGGAGGTGCTGGGTCCGGTGGAGCTCGGGCGTGCCGGGGAGGAGGAGTCCCGCGTCGTCGTCCGCGTGCCGCGCCAGCTCGGCCGCGACCTCTCGGCGGCGCTCGGCGAGCTCCAGCGGGTGCGGTCGAGCCGCAAGCTCGACGCGGTCCGCATCCAGGTCGACCCGCTGACCCTCTGAGGCGCGGGGTCCGGGGCCGGGGGCCGGGGTGAGGGCAGCCTCACTAGGATGGCTCCGTGGCCATCCAGCCGATCCGCCTCTTCGGGGACCCGATCCTGCGCAAGCCCGCTCTCGAGGTCGTCGACTTCGACAAGGAGCTGCGCCGGCTCGTCGAGGACCTCACGGACACGATGCTGGAGGCTCCCGGCGCCGGGCTGGCGGCGCCCCAGATCGGGGTCGGCCTGCGGGTCTTCACCTGGAACGTCGACGGCGAGGTCGGCCACCTGGTCAACCCCTCGCTCGACCTCGGCGAGGAGATCCAGGACGGTCCGGAGGGCTGCCTGTCGATCCCCGGTCTGAGCATCGACTGCAAGCGTGCGCGGGTGGTCGTCGCCCGCGGCTTCGACATGCACGGCGAGCCGGTGGTGATCGAGGGCAGCGACCTGCTGGCCCGGGCCATCCAGCACGAGACCGACCACCTCGACGGCGTGCTCTTCGTCGACCGGCTCGACCCCGCGGCCCGCAAGGCGGCGATGAAGACGATCCGCGAGTCGGACTGGTTCGGCCTCGAGCAGCCGACGGTCAAGCTCTCCCCGCACCCCACCTTCGGCCGCGCCCTCTGATGCCGATGCGCCTCGTCCTCGCCGGCACCCCCGACGTCGCCGTCCCGTCCCTGGACGCGCTGGTCGCGTCCGACCACGACGTGGTCGGGGTGGTCACCCGCCCCGACGCCCCGTCCGGGCGCGGTCGTCGCCTCGTCGCCAGCCCGGTGGCGCAGCGGGCCGAGGAGCTCGGCATCCCGGTGCTCAAGCCCGCGCACCCCCGGGAACCGGAGTTCCAGGACCGGCTGCGCGCGCTCGAGCCGGACTGCTGTCCCGTCGTCGCCTACGGAGCGCTGCTTCCGCAGTCCGCGCTCGACATCCCGCCGCACGGCTGGGTCAACCTGCACTTCTCCGCGCTCCCGCACTGGCGCGGCGCCGCCCCGGTCCAGCACTCGATCTGGGCCGGCGACGAGGTCACCGCCGCCACGACCTTCCGGATCGTCCGAGAGCTCGACGCCGGACCGGTCTTCGGCATCATGACCGAGCGGATCCGCCCCGACGACACCGCCGGCAGCCTGCTCGAGCGCCTCGCCGAAGGGGGCGCCGGCCTGCTCGTCGCCACGATGGACGGCATCGCCGACGGCTCACTCGAGGCCCGCCCCCAGCAGGCCGAGGGTGTCTCCTTCGCCCCCAAGATCGAGGTCGCGGACGCCGAGGTCGACTGGCGACACCCCGCGGTCCACCTCGACCGGCAGATCCGGGCCTGCACGCCCGCGCCGGGAGCCTGGACGACCTTCGCCGGGGAGCGGTTCAAGCTCGGACCGGTCGCGCTCACCGACACGGTGCTGCCGGCCGGCGAGCTCGCCGTCGGCAAGGCCGAGGTGCTCGTCGGCACGGGCACCACCGCCGTACGCCTCGGCGACGTGAAGCCCTTCGGGAAGCGTCAGATGCCTGCCGCCGACTGGGCGCGGGGCGCCCGGGTCACGTCGGGCGCGACGTTCGAGGCGGGTTCGCGTGCGACGTGATCCGCAGTTCTATACGGTCGTGCGCATGAGTACACGGCGTCGTTCTTCTCGGGAACCGGGGAAGACCGCGTCGGATGAATGAGGCCCGCAGGGGGCGCCCAGGCTCCCGTGCACCGGTCGACCCGGTGCGCCTGGCGGCGCTCGACGTGCTCAAGGCCGTCCGCATCGACGGCGCGTACACGAATCTCGTCCTGCCCTCGGTGCTGCGCCAGCACCGGCTCTCGGGCCGCGACGCCGCGTTCGCGACCGAGCTCGCCTCGGGGACGATCCGCCGGCGCGGGACCTACGACGCCATCCTGGCCGCCTGCATCGACCGCCCGCTGAGCAAGGTCGAGGCCAAGGTCCTCGACGCCCTCCGGCTCGGCACCCACCAGCTGCTCTCGATGCGGGTCCCGACCCACGCCGCCATCAACACCACCGTCAACCTGGTCCGGGCCCGGAGCAGCTCGGGTGCGGGCGGGTTCGCCAACGCGGTGCTGCGCAAGGTCTCCCAGCAGGACCTCGACGCCTGGGTCGAGCGGGTCACTCCGGACCGGGAGACCGCGCCGACGCGCTACGCCTCGATCGCCTACAGCCACCCACGCTGGGTCGTCGACGAGCTGCGCTCGGCCGTCGGCCCCGATGAGCTGTTCGCCCTGCTCGCGGCCGACAACGAGCCGCCCAAGGTCACCCTCGTCGCCCGGCCGGGGCGCTCGACCCGCGAGGAGCTCCCGGGGGAGCCGACGCCGTACTCGCCCTACGGCACGACCCTGCAGGGCGGCGACCCGGGGGAGGTGCCGGCGGTGGCCGAGGGGCGCGCCGGCGTCCAGGACGAGGGCTCCCAGCTGGTCGCCACCACGCTCGCCGCGGCACCCGTCGAGGGGCGCGACGAGACCTGGCTCGACCTGTGCGCCGGGCCCGGTGGCAAGGCGGCGCTGCTCGCCGCGCTGGCCGCCGAGCAGGGGGCCCGGCTGGTCGCCAACGAGCGCCAGGAGCACCGCGC
>JAEZKN010000455.1 GCA_023415395.1 Actinomycetes bacterium | reverse complement strand
GAACAGATCCGTGAGGATCTGGAACAACACGACCAGGTAGGCCATGAGCAGGAAGAACGAGACGGTGAACCAGAAGAAGTCCCAGAAGCTGTCCACGGCCGCGAATCTAGGGGCGGAGCCTCACGCGCGGCTCACCCGAACCGGGTGACGGCGCCGCGGCCGGCTCAGTGGGCCCAGACGACGACGACGAGCACCAGCCAGGCGGCCGCGACGCCGAGACCGGCCAGCCCCACGAGCCGGCCGAGGAGGAACCAGGTGCGCCCGGCACCCTCGGCGTCGCGCTCGGTGCTCGCCACGTCCACGCGCTCGGGGTGCTGCGGGTCATAGGCGATCTCAATCAGCTCCCCCACCCGCGGCGGCGGCGCGGGCGCGTCGGTGAGCGTCTGGGCCCGGACCGGGCCGGTCGCGCCCTGCGGCGTGAAGCTCACCACCGGGAAGTAGCGCGTGTCGGGATCGCCGCTCAGGCTGAGGTCCTTGGCCTCGAGCTCGACCACCGTCGCCGTCACCCGCACCGCGCGGTCGGCGAAGCCGGCCGCCGCCCGCACCGCGCGCCCCTTGAGGAGGAGCACCACGGCGAGGAGCAGGATGACGGCGGCCGCGCCCAGCAGCAACGCGGTGGGGACCGTGTGGATCCTCATGACCCGGACGCGGCCCCGGGCTCGCCGGCCAACGCGGCGTACCCGGGCTTGATGTGCTCCTCGATGAGGGCGAGCCGCTCGTCGAAGGGCAGGAAGGCCGACTTCATCGCGTTGATCGTGAACCACCGCAGGTCGTCGAGCCCGTAGCCGAACGCCTCCACCAGCGACGCCATCTCGTGGCTCATCGAGGTGTGGCTCATCAGACGGTTGTCGGTGTTGACGGTGACGCGGAACCGCAGCTGCTTCAGCAGCCCGATCGGGTGCTCGGCGATCGAGGGCGCGGCGCCGGTCTGCACGTTCGACCACGGGCACATCTCGAGCGGGATCCGCTTGTCCCGGACGTACGCCGCCAGCCGGCCCAGCTCGACGCTGCCGTCGTCGTGGACGGTGATGTCGTCGATGATGCGGACGCCGTGGCCGAGCCGGTCCGCGCCACACCACTGGATCGCCTGCCAGATCGACGGCAGTCCGAAGGCCTCTCCGGCGTGGATCGTGAAGTGCGCGTTCTCGCGCTGGAGGTACTCGAAGGCGTCCAGGTGCCGGGTGGGCGGGTAGCCCGCCTCGGCGCCGGCGATGTCGAAGCCGGCCACGCCGCGGTCGCGCCAGGCGATGGCGAGCTCGGCGATCTCCATCGAGCGCGCCTGGTGCCGCATCGCGGTCAGCAGCTGTCGGACCACGATCCGCCCGCCCGCCTCGGTCACGGCGGCGGTGGCCTCGTCGAAGCCCTGCTGCACGGCCGCGACGACCTCGTCCAGGCTCAGGCCCTGGCTGACGTGCTGCTCGGGGGCGTAGCGCACCTCGGCGTACACGACCCCGTCAGCGGCGAGGTCCTCCACGCACTCGCGCGCGACCCGCGCCAGGGCGGGCGCGGTCTGCATGACCGCCACGGTGTGGTCGAAGGTCTCCAGGTAGCGCTCGAGCGACCCGCTGTCCGCCGCCTCGGCGAACCACCGGCCGAGCGACTCCGCGGTGAGCGGACCGGCCACCTGCGGGAGGGCGTGGCCGACCTCGGCGGCGAGATCGATGATCGTCTGCGGGCGCAGGCCCCCGTCGAGGTGGTCGTGGAGCAGGACCTTGGGCGCCCGGCGGATCTGGTCGAGGGTCGGCGTCGGCGGGGTCATGGCGCCGATCCTTCCAGAACGCAGTAGGTTTCGAGCCATGCGCGTCTTCAACTCCCTCGACGAGGTCCTGGCCGCCAGCGGCGAGGAGCTGGGCACCTCGGACTGGCTGACCATCGACCAGGAGCGGGTGAACACGTTCGCGGACGCCACCGGCGACCACCAGTGGATCCACGTCGACGTCGAGCGCTCCGCGGACGGGCCCTTCGGCGGCACGATCGCGCACGGCTACCTCACGCTGTCGCTGATCCCGCTGCTCGGCAGCCAGGTCTTCACCTTCGACACCCCGGGCGCCAAGCTCAACTACGGCGCCAACAAGGTCCGCTTCCCGAACCCCGTGCGCGTCGGCAAGCGGATCCGCTCCACGGTCTCGGTCGGCGACGTCGCCGAGCTGCCCTCGGGCCTCCAGGTGACGCTCAAGCACACCATCGAGATCGAGGACGAGGCCAAGCCGGCCTGCGTCGCCGAGACCGTCGTCCTGCTCCTCCCCTGACGCCGAGTCGGCGCATCTTGCACGTAAGGCAGCGCCGAGTCGGCGCAACGTGCACGCCGGCAAGCCTCGAGTCGGCGCAACGTGCACGTAGCAACGGACAAGACGCGCCGACTCGACATCTCAGCGCGAGCAAGACGCGCCGACTCGACATCCCAGCGCGAGCAAGACGCGCCGAGTCGGCCTCAGCTGATGCGGTCGATGAGCAGCGGGGAGGGCTCGAAGGCCGTGCCCTCGGGGGCGATGTCGTAGCCGCCCTCGAGGGAGTCCAGGGCACGCTCGAAGCGGTGCTCGTCGTCGCTGAGCAGCGTGAAGAGCGGCTGCCCCTCGGTGACGTCGTCGCCGGGGCGGGCGTGCCACACGACGCCGGCGCCGGCCTGCACCGGGTCCTCCTTGCGGGCCCGGCCGGCGCCCAGGCGCCAGGCCGCGAGGCCGACGGCCATCGCGTCGAGCCGGGTGAGCACGCCGGAGGACGGGGCGTTCACGACGTGCGACTCCCGAGCGGTCGGGAGCGGGGCGTCGGGGTCACCGCCCTGGGCGGAGATCATCTGCTTCCAGGCGTCCATCGCGCGACCGGACGCCAGCACCTCGGCGGGGTCCACGTCGGAGCGGCCCGCGCCGGCGAGCATCTCGCGCGCGAGCGCGAGGGTCAGCTCCACCACGTCGGCCGGTCCACCACCGGCGAGCACCTCGACCGACTCCTGCACCTCGACCGCGTTGCCGGCGGTGAGGCCGAGCGGCGTGGACATGTCGGTGAGCAGCGCCACGGTGTGGACGCCGGCGTCCTGGCCGAGCGCGACCATGGTCTCGGCGAGCTCGCGCGCGTCGTCGAGCTGCTTCATGAAGGCGCCGGTGCCGACCTTGACGTCGAGCACGAGTGCCCCGGTGCCCTCGGCGATCTTCTTGGACATGATCGAGGAGGCGATCAGCGGGATCGCCTCGACCGTCCCGGTCACGTCGCGCAGGGCGTAGAGCTTCTTGTCCGCGGGAGCGAGTCCGTCACCGGCCGCGCAGATGACCGCGCCGACCGACTCCAGCTGGGCCAGCAGCTCCTCGTTCGAGAGAGCGGCGCGCCAGCCGGGGATGGCCTCGAGCTTGTCCAGCGTGCCTCCCGTGTGCCCCAGACCACGTCCGGACAGCTGCGGCACCGCGACGCCGCAGGCGGCCACGAGGGGGGCGAGTGGGAGCGTGATCTTGTCGCCGACCCCGCCGGTCGAGTGCTTGTCCGCGGTCGGCCGCGAGAGCGAGGAGAAGTCCATCCGCTCCCCCGACGCGATCATCGCGTGCGTCCAGCGGGCGATCTCCCGTCGGTTCATCCCGTTGAGCAGGATGGCCATCGCCAGCGCGGACATCTGCTCGTCCGCGACGTCCCCGCGCGTGTACGCGTCGATCACCCAGTCGATCTGGCTGTCGCTCAGCTCGACCCGGTCCCGCTTGGCGCCGATCACCTCGACGGCGTCATGCCCAGCCATGGTGCTACCTCTCGTTGCTCTCGGTGACGTGCACGAGGTCCTCGGGCCCGAAGGCGTCAGGCAGGACCTGGGCCATCGTGCGCACGCCGGACACCGTCATCAGCAGCAGGTCGGGCCCGCCGTTCTCGTACAGCAGCTGGCGGCACCGGCCGCACGGCATGATCACCTCGCCCAGTGAGTTGACGCACACGAAGCGGGTCAGCCGCCCGCCGCCGGTGAGGTGCAGCTGGCTGACCAGGCCGCACTCGGCGCAGAGCACGACGCCGTACGCCGCGTTCTCGACGTTGCAGCCCTGGAGCAGCCGGCCGTCGTCGGCCAGGGCCGCGGCGCCGACCGGGTAGTGGGAGTACGGCACGTAGGCGTGCCCTGCTGCCTCGACCGCGGCGGCGCGGAGCGCCTCCCACTCGGTCCCGTCGCCGTCGACCGGAACTGTCACGCGTGCAGCGTAACCGTTACACAATCTTTCTCTTGGATCGGCCTGTCGCCCCTAGATCATTCGGTACGGTGACCGCTTGTTCGCCGGTACCAGACGGGCGAAAACATGGAGGTAGTAGTGAACAAGATGAGGAAGGCCGCTGCCAGCGGCTTCGTCGCGCTCCTCGCGGCATCGGTCCTGACCGCCTGTGGCGACGAGCCGGACGAGGGCAACGACAGCGGCAACACCCCGGCAGCCTCGGACTTCCTGCCCTGCATCGTCTCCGACGCGGGCGGCTTCGACGACAAGTCCTTCAACCAGCTCAGCTACGAGGGCGTCGAGCAGGCCGCCGACGAGCTCGGGGTGGAGCTGAAGGCCGTCGAGTCCAACAGCGAGAACGACTACGGCCCGAACCTCGAGAGCCTCGTGGCCGAGGGCTGCGACGTCATCGTGACCGTCGGCTTCGCCCTGGCCGCCGCGACCAAGGAGTCCGCGGCCGCCAACCCCGACATCGAGTACGTCCTGATCGACGACGCCGCCGACGGTGGCGACGACGGCCAGACCTTCGACGGCAAGCCCGACGTCGAGAACATCAAGCCGATCCTCTACGACACCGCCCAGGCGGCGTTCCTCGCCGGCTACGCGGCCGCTGACTACTCCGAGTCCGGCGTCGTCGGCACCTACGGCGGCATGCCCTTCCCGACCGTCACCATCTTCATGGACGGCTTCAAGCAGGGCGTCGACTACTACGCCAAGGAGAAGGGCAAGGACGTCAAGGTCGTCGGCTGGGACGGCAAGAACGGCTCCTTCACCGGTGGCTTCGAGGCCAACGAGACCGCGCCCAACACCGCGCGCCAGCTCCTCGACCAGGACGTCGACGTCATCCTCCCCGTCGGTGGCCCGATCTACCAGGGCGCGCTGACCGCGATCGCCGACTCCGGCAAGGACGTCGCGCTCGTCGGTGTGGACGCCGACTTCTTCGAGACCGACCCCAACACCCAGGACGTCGTGCTCACCTCCATCCTGAAGAACATGAAGGTCTCGACCTACGAGGCCGTCATGGCTGCCGGCAACGACGAGTTCGACTTCACGCCGTACGTCGGCACGCTGGAGAACGACGGCGTCGGCATCGCCCCGTTCCACAACTTCGAGGACAAGGTGAACCCGGACCTCCAGGGCGAGCTCGACGAGATCGCGGCGGGCATCGAGGACGGCTCGATCAAGGTCAAGTCCTACCTCAACCCGTGAGCCTGACCCGCTGACACCTGCAGCACCGGACAGAGGGAGGCCGGCCCAGCCGGCCTCCCTCTGGCATGCTCCGAACGCCCAGAACCCCCGCACTAGGATGCCGTGACATGAAGCTCGTCCTCCGTGACATCACCAAGCGCTTCGGGACGCTCGTCGCCAACGACCGGATCTCGTTGACCGTGGAACCCGGCGAGATCCACTGCCTGCTCGGGGAGAACGGAGCCGGGAAGTCCACGCTCATGAACGTCCTCTACGGCCTCTACCGAGCCGACGAGGGCGAGATCGAGCTCGACGGCGAGGTGCAGGACTTCGCCGGCCCGGGCGACGCCATCGCGGCCGGCATCGGCATGGTGCACCAGCACTTCATGCTCATCCCCGTCTTCACCGTCGCCGAGAACGTCATGCTCGGAGACGAGGCGACCGGCTTCGCCGGCTCGCTCGACCTCGACGCCGCTCGCGAGCGCGTGCGTGAGATCTCCGCCCGCTTCGGCTTCGACGTCAACCCGGACGCGGTCGTCGAGGACCTCCCGGTCGGCGTCCAGCAGCGCGTCGAGATCATCAAGGCCCTCTCCCGCGACGCCCAGGTGCTGGTCCTCGACGAGCCCACCGCCGTCCTCACCCCGCAGGAGACCGACGAGCTGATGCAGATCATGCGTCAGCTCAAGGAGGCCGGGAAGTCCATCGTCTTCATCACCCACAAGCTCCGCGAGGTCCGCGCCGTCGCGGACAAGATCACCGTCATCCGGCTCGGCAAGGTGGTCGGCGAGGCCAGCCCCACGGCCAGCAACGCCGAGCTCGCGGCCCTCATGGTGGGCCGCCCGGTCGAGCTCACCGTCCACAAGGACGCCCCGAAGCTGGGCGAGGACGCCCTCGTCGTGGAGGACCTGCGGGTCGTCGACGACCTCGGCCGCGTCCACGTCGACCACGTCAGCTTCACCATCCGCTCGGGCGAGGTCCTCGCCGTGGCCGGCGTCCAGGGCAACGGGCAGACCGAGCTCACCGAGGCGATCCTCGGCCTCCAGGACCACGTGACCGGCTCGATCCGGCTGAAGGGCACGGAGCTGACCGGCCGCTCGGTCCGGCAGATCCTCGAGTCCGGGGTCGGGTTCATCCCCGAGGACCGCCAGGTCGAGGGGCTGGTCGGCGAGTTCACGATCGCCGAGAACCTCATGCTCAACCGCAGCCACGGCGCCCCGTTCGTCAAGGGCGGCTCGCTGCAGCTGGACACGCTCAACGCCTTCGCCACGGCGAAGGTCAAGGAGTACGACGTCCGCGCCCCCGGCGTCTCCACGCTGGCCGGCCAGCTCTCGGGCGGCAACCAGCAGAAGGTCGTCGTGGCCCGCGAGCTCTCGCGCGACCTGGCGCTGCTGGTCGCGGCCCAGCCGACGCGCGGCGTCGACGTGGGCTCGATCGAGTTCATCCACAAGCAGATCGTCGCCGTGCGTGATGCCGGCGTACCCGTGCTGGTCGTCTCGACCGAGCTGGACGAGGTCGTCGCGCTGGCCGACCGGATCATGGTCCTCTACCGCGGCCAGGTCGTCGGGATCGTGCCCGCAGACACACCCCGTGAGGTACTCGGGCTGATGATGACCGGTGAGCGTCCGGAAGGAATGACGGCATGAGCAACGCTGCTGGGACCGACGAGCGTCCCGCGAGCGAGCCCGAGGGCACCGAGCCCGCGCAGGAGCAGCCCGGCCGGTGGCACGGCGTGCTGCGCGAGATCACCTCGAGCGGCGCGATGGTGGCGGTGCTGTCGGTGCTCCTCGCGATCGCCTTCGGCTCGATCCTGATCGCCGTCACCGACGAGGACGTCCGCAGCAGCGCGGGCTACCTCTTCGCGGCACCGGGTGACTTCTTCAGCGCCCTCTGGGACGCGATCTGGGGCGCCTACACGGCGCTGTTCCGCGGCTCGGTCTACAACACCCGTGCGGACACGTTCGAGCTGGCGATCCGCCCGCTGACCGAGACCGCCAAGTTCGCGGCGCCCCTGATCGCGGCCGGCCTCGGTGTGGGCCTCGCGTTCCGCGCCGGCATGTTCAACATCGGCGGCCGCGGCCAGATGCTCCTCGCCGGGGCGGCCTCGGGCTGGGTGGCCTACCAGTTCGACCTGCCGGGCGTGGTGCACCTGCCCTTCGCGATCCTCCTCGGCATGCTCGCCGGCGCCCTGTGGGCCGGCATCGCCGGCGTCCTGAAGGCCCGCACCGGCGCACACGAGGTGATCGTGACGATCATGCTCAACTACGTCGCCTACTACCTGGTCTTCTTCGCGCTCTCCCAGCAGAGCCTCCTGCAGGCCCCCGGGTCCTTCAACCCCAAGTCGCTGCCGGCCAAGGAGTCGGCGACGATGCCGAAGCTCTTCGGCGACCAGTTCAACCTCCACCTGGGCTTCCTGCTGGCGCTCGTCGCCGTGGCGTTCACGTGGTGGCTGCTCGAGCGCTCGGCGCTCGGCTTCCGGATCCGCGCCGTCGGCATCAACCCGCCGGCCGCGAAGGCCTCGGGCATCAACGTCGGCCGCACCTACACCGTGGTGATGCTCATCGCGGGTGCGCTGGTCGGCCTGGCCGGCGCCAACCAGGTCCTCGGCACCGTCACCAGCGGCGTCACGGTCGACCTCGACGCCGGCATCGGCTTCGACGCGATCACCGTGGCCCTGCTGGGCCGCTCGCGTCCGCTCGGCATCCTCGCCGCGGGCCTGCTGTTCGGAGCCTTCAAGGCCGGTGGCTTCGCGATGCAGGCGTCGCAGAACATCCCCGTCGACATCGTGCTCGTGGTGCAGTCGCTCATCGTGCTGTTCATCGCCGCGCCGCCCCTCATCCGCGCCATCTTCCGACTTCCCGCTCAGGAGGCGAAGTGAGCACCCAGACCGGCGAGACCAGCGTCCCGCTCGAGAAGACCCCCCTGGCCGGGGTCACCACGGTCGTCGACAAGAAGGGGCCGGTGCTCTTCGGCGTCCTCACGGTCGCGCTGCTGCTCATCGTGGCACTGGCCGGCGAGTCCGGTGAGACGACCTTCCGCCTGGCGACGGGCACGGACTTCTTCGAGATCCCCGAGGTCACCGTGCCCGCGGCGGCGACCGCCTGGGTGATGGTCGCGCTCTGCGCGCTGTGCACCGCCTGGTCGGTGCGCCTCTACCTCGCCCGGTCCAAGACACCCCTGTGGCTCGTCGTCGTGTTCGCGCTGCTGTGGATGGTCGGCTTCCTCACCTGGGCCGCGGCCGGCGCCACCGTCCCCGTGGTCGGCCTCCTGGCGGGCTCGCTCGCGCTCGCCGTACCCCTCGTCTTCGGCGCCCTCGGTGGCGTGCTCGGCGAGCGCGCGGGCGTGGTCAACATCGCCATCGACGGCCAGCTCCTGGCCGGCGCCTTCGCCGCGGCCCTGATCGCCTCCGTGGTCGGCAGCACCTGGGCCGGCGTCGGTGCGTCCATGGTCGCCGGCATGCTCGTCGCGATGCTGCTCGGCCTCTTCGCGATCAACTACTTCGTCGACCAGGTCATCGTCGGCGTCGTGCTCAACGTGCTGGTGATCGGCCTGACCAGCTTCATGTTCACCCAGGTGCTGGCGCCGAACGCCGCGGACCTCAACCACCCGCCGCGCTTCGAGAAGATCCCGATCCCGGTCCTCGGCGACATCCCGCTGATCGGCCCGATCTTCTTCCGCCAGACCGCCATCGTCTACGTCCTCTACGCGACGGTCGCCCTCGTGACCTGGGCGCTCTACCGCACCAAGTGGGGCCTGCGGGTCCGCGCGGTCGGCGAGCACCCCAAGGCCGCCGACACCGTCGGCATCAAGGTCAACGCCACCCGCTGGCGCACGATCCTGCTGGCCGGCGCGATCGCGGGCATGGGCGGCGCGTTCTACACGCTGGTGTCGGTCCCGCAGTTCAACCGCGAGATGACCGGAGGCGCCGGCTACATCGCGCTCGCCGCGGTCATCTTCGGCAAGTGGGACCCGATCCGCGCGACCCTGGCGGCGCTGCTGTTCGGCTTCGCCTCGAACCTGCAGGGCGTGCTGTCGGTCATCGGCTCGCCGGTGCCCAGCCAATTCATGCTGATGCTGCCCTACGTCGTCACGATCTTCGCCGTCGCCGGCCTGGTCGGGAAGTCGCGAGCCCCCGCGGCCGACGGCATCCCCTATCGCAAGGGATAGCGTCCTCGACGCTCCGGACCGGGTCGGGTGCTCAGGCACCCGGCCCGGTTCTGCGTCTCCCGGATGTTCCCGGGACGTCGCCAGGACGTCGCTAGGACGTCGCCAGGGCGGCACAGGCGAGCACGCGCGCGCCGATCGACACCGCGCGCTCGTCGACGCGCAGGTTGCCCTGGTGGAGGTCGTACGTCGGACCGCCGGGCGTGCGGGTGCCGAGCCGGCCCATCGCGCCGGGGACGCGGTCGAGGTACCACCCGAAGTCCTCGCCGCCCAGGCTCTGCTGGGTCGGCACGTGGCCCGCGACGCCGAGCACCTGCTCGACGGCGTGGCCGAGCCGGACGATCGACTCGACGTCGTTCACGACCGGCGGGACACCGCGCTGGTAGTCGACCTGGGCGTGCACGCCGTAGGGCGCGACGATCTGTTCGACGAGGACCGGGACCAGCTTCTCGGCCTCGGACCACGCGATGGCGTCGAGCATGCGCACGGTGCCGCCGATGGTGCCGGTGGCCGGGATGACGTTGTGGGCCGAGCCGGCGCGGACGATGCCCCACACGACGCTGACGCCGGCGCGTGGGTCGAGGCGCCGGGACAGGATCGAGGGCAGCTCGGTGACGACCTTCCCGAGCGCGTAGGTGAGGTCCTCGGTGAGGTGCGGGCGCGAGGTGTGGCCGCCGGAGCCGGTGAGGGTGACCTCGAGGTGGTCGGCGGCGCCGGTGATCGGGCCCTCGCGCAGTCCCACCTGTCCCACGTCGAGGCTCGGGTCGCAGTGCAGCCCGAAGATCCGCTCGACGTCGTCGAGGGCGCCGAGCTCGATCAGGGAGAGCGCTCCCCCGGGCATGACCTCCTCGGCCGGCTGGAAGAGCAGCCGGACGCGGCTCGGCAGCAGGCCGGCCTCGTGCACGCGCCCGAGCGCGATCGCCGCTCCGACGAGCGCGGAGGTGTGCACGTCGTGGCCGCAGGCATGGGTCACGCCGTCGACCGAGCTGGTCCACGGGTCGTCGGGGAGGTCCGGGACGGGCAGCGCGTCGAGGTCGGCGCGCAGCGCGACGACCGGGCCCTCCTCGGGGCCGATCTCGGCGACCAGGCCGGTGCGCGGCAGCTCGGTCACCCGCCAGCCGGCACGGCGTACCCGCGCGGCGACGAGGGCTGTCGTGCGGACCTCGCGCCACGACAGCTCGGGGTGGGCGTGGAGGTCGCGACGCAGTGCGAGGAGCTCCCCCTCGTGCTCGTCGACGGCAACGCGGACCAGGTCGGGCTCGGGCAGGTCTGTCTCGGGCATCACCCCCGAGGTTACCGGTCGGAAATGAGTAGTGGGGGGCCCCGCCCCGCCGCCCGGGGCCCCCCCGGGGCGGGG
>JAEZKN010000453.1 GCA_023415395.1 Actinomycetes bacterium | reverse complement strand
TCGCTCCGCGCTGCGCCAGGGCGCCGCGTCAGGGCGCCGCGTCAGGGCGCTGGGGTCAGGTGTTGCTGTACTAGAAGTTCGTGTCGATGGCGCCGGTCGCGACGAGGATGATCGTCACGATCACCATCAAGATGCCGACGATGCCGGTGATGATGCCGGTCAGCGCCATCCCGTCGCCCTTGAGGGCGCCGTTGGACCGCTGGATCTCCTTGCGGGCCAAGATGCCGAGCACCAGCGCCACGATGCTGGAGACCACGAGGAACCCGCAGCAGATCGTCAGCAGGCCGACCAGACCGGTGACCAGGGAGGCGATGGCCTTGCCGGAGGTCTTCGGCTGCGCTCCGCCCGGGGGTGGGACCGGGGCGCCGTACTGCGGCGGCGGGGGAGGCGGTTCGGAGTAGCTCACGGGTGGGACCCTTCGTCGAGGCCGTCGGTCTGCCGGCCGGTTGGCCGGACACTACCCCGCGGAGACCGCTGCCAAGCGCGTGAAACACTGGAGGCATGTCCGTGCTCGACGAGATCGTGGCCGGCGTGCGTGCCGACCTCGCCGAGCGGGAGTCCACGACGCCCCTGGCCGAGCTCCGCGCTGCCCTGGCCGACGTCGACCCGCCGCGCGACCCGATGCCGCACTTCCGTGCCCCCGGCTCCAGCGTGATCGCCGAGGTCAAGCGGCGCAGCCCCAGCAAGGGCGACCTCGCCGACATCCCGGACCCCGCGGAGCTGGCGCAGCGGTACGCCGCGGGCGGCGCCGCCGCGATCAGCGTGCTGACCGAGCAGCGTCGCTTCGGCGGCAGCCTCGCCGACCTGCGCGCGGTCCGCGCCGCCGTCGACGCCCCGATCCTGCGCAAGGACTTCATCGTCACCAGCTACCAGCTCGTCGAGGCCCGCGCCGCGGGGGCGGACCTGGCGCTGCTGATCGTGGCCGCGCTCGACGACGACACCCTGCGCCGGCTGCACGACGAGGCCCGCGAGCTCGGCCTGACCGTGCTCGTCGAGGTGCACGACGAGGCGGAGACCGAGCGGGCGGTGGCGCTCGGCGCCGAGCTGGTCGGGGTCAACGCCCGCAACCTCAAGACGCTCGAGATCCACGACGACACGTTCGGCCGGCTGGCGCCGATCGTCCCCGACGACCGCGTCAAGGTCGCCGAGAGCGGCATCTTCGGCCCGGCCGACGTCAAGCGCTTCGTGGGCGAGGGGGCGCGCGCCGTACTCGTCGGCGAGGCGCTCGTGAAGGACGGCGACCCCGAGGCGGCGGTCGCAGCGATGACAGGAGTGGAAGCATGACCTACGGCGCCGACGAGCGGGGGTGGTTCGGCGGCCCGGAGACGGGGTTCGGCGGGCGGTTCATGCCCGAGGCCCTGGTCGCCGCGCTGGACGAGCTCACGGTCGCGTGGCAGGAGGCGATGGCCGACCCGGCCTTCGTCGCGAGCTTCGAGCAGATCCTGCGCGAGTACGCCGGCACCCCGAGCCCGCTCTACCACGCCGAGCGCCTGAGCCAGCGGGTCGGCGCCCGCATCCTGCTCAAGCGCGAGGACCTCAACCACACCGGCGCGCACAAGATCCGCAACGTGCTCGGCCAGGCCCTCCTCACCAAGCGGATGGGCAAGACCCGCGTGATCGCCGAGACCGGTGCCGGCCAGCACGGTGTCGCGAGCGCGACGGCGGCGGCGTACTTCGGTCTGGACTGCACCGTCTACATGGGCTCGGTCGACACCAAGCGCCAGGCGCTCAACGTGGCCCGGATGAACCTGCTCGGCGCCAAGGTCGTCGCGGTCGACTCCGGCAGCGCGACGCTCAAGGACGCCATCAACGAGGCGCTGCGCGACTGGGTCGCGAGCGTCGACCACACGGCCTACCTCTTCGGCACGGCCGCCGGGCCGCACCCGTTCCCGACCATGGTGCGCGAGTTCTGCCGTGGCATCGGCGACGAGGCCCGCGCCCAGTGCCTCGAGCAGTACGGCGTGCTGCCCGACGCCATCGCGGCCTGCGTCGGCGGCGGCTCGAACGCCATCGGGCTCTTCACCGCCTTCCTCGACGACGCCGACGTCGACATCTACGGCTTCGAGCCGGGCGGCGAGGGCTTCGAGACCGGGCGCCACGCGGCGACGATCCACGCGGGCGACCGCGGCGTGCTGCACGGCGCCCGCACCTACGTGCTGCAGGACGAGGACGGCCAGACCGTCGAGTCGCACTCGATCTCCGCCGGCCTGGACTACCCGGGCGTCGGCCCGCAGCACGCGCACCTGGCCGACGTGGGGCGGGCGACCTACGAGCCCGTCACCGACGCCGAGGCGATGGACGCGATGGCGCTGCTCGCGCGCACGGAGGGCATCATCCCGGCGATCGAGTCGGCGCACGCGCTCGCGGGCGCCCTGCGCATCGCCGAGCAGCGGCCCGGCCAGACCCTGCTGGTGAACCTCAGCGGGCGTGGCGACAAGGACATGGAGACCGCGATGACCTGGTTCGGACTGGGCGACGCGGACGCGGAGACCGGAGACGTCGAGGTGAACGGCCGGTGAGCGTGAGCGTCGCGTTCGAGAAGGCGAGGGCCGACGGGCGGGCCGCCCTGGTCGGCTACCTGCCTGCCGGCTTCCCCGACGTCGAGGGCTCCATCGCGGCGCTCACCACGATGGTGGCCGCCGGGTGCGACGTCATCGAGGTCGGCCTGCCCTACAGCGACCCGGTCATGGACGGCCCGGTCATCCAGGCCGCGGTCCAGCAGTCGCTCGACGCCGGCTTCCGGGTCGACGACCTCTTCCGGGTCGTCGAGGCCGTCGCCGCGACCGGTGCGCCGACGCTGGTGATGACCAGCTGGAACCCGGTCGAGCGCCGCGGCGTCGAGCGCTTCGCCCAGCAGCTGCACGACGCCGGGGGAGCGGGCCTGATCACGCCCGACGTCACCCCCGACGTCGCCGCGGACTGGATCGCCGCCGCCGACGCCCGCGACCTCGACAAGGTCTTCCTGGTCGCCCCCTCGAGCACCGACGAGCGGATCGCGATGACGACGCGCGCGTGCCGCGGCTTCGTCTACGCCACCGGCATCATGGGCGTCACCGGCACGACGCAGGCGACGGCCGCCGGGGTGGCTCCGCTCATCGCCCGGACCCGCGCGACCACCGACCTCCCGATCGGCGTGGGCGTCGGGGTCAGCACCCGGGCGCAGGCGGCCGACCTGTCGGCCCACGCCGACGGCGTCATCGTCGGGACGGCGTTCGTCCGCGCGCTTGGTGACGGGCTGCCGGCGCTCACCGCGCTGACCGAGGACCTCGCCGCGGGGGTACGGCGTGCGTAGGGGCCTCGCCGCCGTCCTGACCCTTCCCCTCCTCGCTCTCGCCGCTTGCGGCGGCGGGTCGGGCGAGGGCGACGGGCAGCTCCACGGCACCGTCCTGGAGCCACCGTTCGAGGTCGCCTCGATGGCGCTGACCGACACCGAGGGTCAGCCGTTCTCGCTCACCGAGGACACCGACGCCGACCTCACGCTGGTCTTCTTCGGCTACATCCACTGTCCGGACATCTGCCAGACGGTGATGGCCAACCTCGCCTCGGCCATGACCCGGCTCGACGACGCCGACCGCGAGCGGGTCGACGTGGTCTACGTGACGACCGACCCGGCCCGCGACACCCGGGCGGCGATCGCGGACTACCTCCCGCGCTTCGACGAGGACTTCATCGGGCTGACCGGCGACCTCAGCACGATCATCGAGGTCGCCAAGCCGCTCGGCGTGGGCGTCGAGAAGGGCGAGCGGCTCCCCTCGGGCGGCTACGACATCACCCACGGCACCACGATCACCGGGATCGACGCCGACGACGAAGGCTACGTCTACTGGAGCCAGGACACCTCGTCCTCGGACTTCGCCGAGGACATCCACACGCTCCTGAACGACTAGGCCAGACTGAGGCGCCATGCTGAACCCCGTGTTGACCCCCGCCCTGACGACCGTGCTGTCGATCCCCAGTCCGTCCGAGGGCGTCTGGCACCTCGGCCCGCTGCCGCTGCGGGGCTACGCCCTCGCGATCATCCTCGGCATCGTCGCGGCGATCTGGATCGGGGAGCGCCGCTGGGTGGCCCGCGGCGGGACGGCGGGTGAGATCCAGGACCTGGCGATCTGGGCCGTGCCCTTCGGCCTGGTCGGCGGCCGGCTCTACCACGTGCTCACCGACAGCCAGCTCTACTTCGGCGAGGGCGGCAACCCGGTCGAGGCGCTCTACGTCTGGCGCGGCGGCCTGGGGGTCTGGGGCGCGATCGCGATGGGCGCCCTCGGCCTGGTCATCGGCGCGCGGCGCAAGGGCATCCGGCTGCTCCCGGTCCTCGATGCCGTGGCACCGGGCGTGCTCGTCGCCCAGGCGTTCGGTCGCTGGGGCAACTGGTTCAACCAGGAGCTCTTCGGCCGGCCCACGGACCTGCCGTGGGCGCTCGAGGTGAGCGACCAGACCGCGGCCGCCGCCGGCTACCCGCCCGGCACGACCTTCCACCCGACCTTCCTCTACGAGAGCCTGTGGTGCCTCGCCGGCTTCGCGCTCATCGTCTGGGCCGACCGCCGCTTCCAGCTCGGTCACGGGCGCGTCGTCGCGCTCTACATCATGGTCTACACGGTGGGTCGCGTCTGGATCGAGGCGCTCCGGATCGACAACGTCGAGCTCGACGACGTCCTGGGCCTCCGGTTCAACGTCTGGACCTCGATCGTGCTGTTCCTGGCGGGGCTGGTGTGGTTCGTGTGGAGTGCGCGACGTCATCCGGGACGTGAGCAGTCGGTCTACGATCGAGTGGTAGCCTGAACCCTCCGCTAGGGCCAATGTCGTCCCCCGCACACCGCTTCATCGCATTGCCGATCCGCCAGTGCAGGCCCGACAGAGTCGTGGGGCCCTGCGCGGCGCAGAGACGACGGGAGAATGCCCGGTGCCGTACTCGCACGCATTCCCGCCGCCACAGGGCCTGTACGACCCGAGCCACGAGCACGACGCGTGCGGCGTGGCTTTCGTCGCCACCCTGACCGGCGTCGCCAGCCACGACATCGTCAAGCAGGGCATCCAGGCCCTGCGCAACCTCGACCACCGCGGCGCGGCCGGTGCCGAGCAGAACACCGGCGACGGCGCCGGCATCCTGCTGCAGGTGCCCGACCGGTTCTTCCGCGAGGAGGCGGCGAAGGCGGGCTTCGACCTGCCGCCCCAGCACGCGTACGCCGTGGGCACGGCCTTCCTCCCCGGTGACGAGGAGCAGGTCGCCAAGACCCGGGCGCGGATCGAGGAGATCGCGGCGGAGGAGCACCTCACGGTGCTCGGCTGGCGCGAGGTGCCCACCGACGACTCCGAGCTGGGCAGCATGGCGCTCGGCGTGAAGCCGGCCTTCGCCCAGCTCTTCGTCGCGGGCTCCGGCTCGCGCGTGACCGGCATGGCGCTCGAGCGCCTGGCCTTCTGCCTGCGCAAGCGGGCCGAGCACGAGACGGACGCCTACTTCCCGTCCCTGTCCTCGCGGACCATCGTCTACAAGGGCATGCTCACCACCGACCAGCTCGACAAGTTCTTCCCCGACCTGCTCGACGAGCGGGTCACCTCCGCGATGGCCGTGGTGCACTCGCGGTTCTCCACGAACACCTTCCCGAGCTGGCCGCTCGCCCACCCGTTCCGGTTCATCGCCCACAACGGCGAGATCAACACCGTGATGGGCAACCGCAACTGGATGCGGGCCCGTGAGGCGCTCCTCGCCTCCGACGTGATCCCGGGCGACCTCGAGCGGCTCTACCCGATCTGCACCCCGGGCGCGTCCGACTCCGCGTCGTTCGACGAGGTGCTCGAGCTGCTGCACATGGGCGGCCGCTCGCTGCCGCACAGCGTGCTGATGATGATCCCCGAGGCGTGGGAGAACCACGGCGAGATGGACGCCAAGCGGCGCGCCTTCTACGAGTTCCACTCCGCGATGATGGAGCCCTGGGACGGCCCGGCGTGCGTGGTGTTCACCGACGGCTCCCAGATCGGCGCGGTCCTGGACCGCAACGGCCTGCGGCCCTCGCGCTACTGGGTCACCGACGACGGCCTCGTCGTGCTGGCCTCCGAGGTCGGCGTCCTGGACATCGACCCGGCGAAGGTGGTCCGCAAGGGCCGGCTGCAGCCGGGCCGGATGTTCCTCGTCGACACCGACGAGCACCGCATCATCGAGGACGAGGAGATCAAGGCCGAGCTCGCCGCGGAGCACCCGTACGACGAGTGGCTGCACGCCGGCCTGATCCACCTCGACGACGTGCCGGACCGTGAGCACGTCGTCCACACCCACGCCTCGGTCACCCGGCGCCAGCAGGTGTTCGGCTACACCGAGGAGGAGCTGCGCATCCTGCTCACCCCGATGGCGAACACCGGTGCCGAGCCGATCGGCTCGATGGGCACCGACACGCCCATCGCGGCCCTGAGCCAGCGGCCCCGGCTGCTGTTCGACTACTTCAGCCAGCTCTTCGCCCAGGTCACGAACCCGCCGCTGGACGCGATCCGCGAGGAGCTCGTGACCTCCCTGGCCGGCACCATCGGGCCGGAGTCGAACCTGCTCGAGCCGGCGCCGGCGTCCTGCCGGATGGTCCAGCTGCCGTTCCCGGTCATCTCCAACGACGACCTGGCCAAGATCCGCCACATCAACCGCGACGGCGACATGCCGGGCTTCATCACCCACGTCGCCCGGGGCCTCTACCCGGTCGAGGGCGGGGGAGCGGCGATGGCGCAGCGGATCGACGAGATCTGCCAGGAGGTGTCCGCGGCCATCGCCGACGGCGCCCGGGTCATCGTGCTCTCCGACCGGCACTCCACCGCGGAGCTCGCGCCGATCCCGTCGCTGCTGCTCACCGGGGCGGTGCACCACCACCTGGTGCGCGAGAAGACCCGCACCCAGGTCGGTCTGCTGGTCGAGGCCGGCGACGTCCGCGAGGTCCACCACGTCGCCCTGCTCGTCGGGTACGGCGCGGCGGCGGTCAACCCCTACCTGGCGATGGAGTCCGTCGAGGACCTCGCCCGCGAGGGCTACTACGTCAAGGTCGACGGAGAGTTGGCCGTGACCAACCTGGTGAAGGCGCTCGGCAAGGGCGTCCTCAAGGTGATGTCGAAGATGGGCGTCTCGACGGTCGCGTCCTACACCGGTGCGCAGATCTTCGAGGCGGTCGGCCTCTCGCAGGCGGTCGTCGACAGGTACTTCACCGGCACCACCTCGAAGCTGGGCGGCATCGAGCTCGACACGATCGCCGAGGAGGTCGCGCGCCGGCACGCCACGGCGTACCCGAAGAACGGCCTGGCGCCGGCCCACCGCGAGCTGGCCATCGGCGGCGAGTACCAGTGGCGCCGCGAGGGCGAGCCGCACCTGTTCGACCCCGAGACCGTCTTCCGCCTCCAGCACGCCACGCGCGCCGGTCGCTACGACGTGTTCAAGCAGTACACCCGGCGCGTCGACGAGCAGTCCGAGCGGCTGATGACGCTGCGCGGCCTGTTCCGCTTCAAGGACGCCGCCGAGACCGGCCGCCAGCCGATCCCGATCGACGAGGTCGAGCCGGTCTCGGAGATCGTCAAGCGGTTCTCGACCGGCGCGATGTCCTACGGCTCCATCTCCCAGGAGGCGCACGAGACCCTCGCCATCGCGATGAACCGGCTGGGCGCGAAGTCCAACACCGGTGAGGGCGGCGAGGACCCCGAGCGGCTCTACGACCCCGAGCGGCGCAGCGCGATCAAGCAGGTGGCGTCCGGCCGCTTCGGCGTCACCTCGGAGTACCTCACCAAC
>JAEZKN010000396.1 GCA_023415395.1 Actinomycetes bacterium | reverse complement strand
CGCCACGGCCGCGGCGCTCGGCGTGACCGAGCCCTTCAGCGCCGGCATCGGTGGCGGCGGCTACTTCGTCTACTACGACGCCGCGAGCGGCGAGGTGCACACGATCGACGGTCGTGAGACCGCACCGGCCGCGATGCCGCGCGACGCCTTCATCAACCCGCGCACGGGCAAGCCCTACAACTTCACGCCGCAGCTGGTGACCAGCGGCGTCTCGGTCGGCGTGCCGGGGACCCTCGCCACCTGGGAGCGGGCCCTCGACCGGTGGGGCACGCTCTCGCTCGGCGAGGCGCTGGAGCCCGGCGAGGCGCTGGCCCGCCGCGGCTTCCGGGTCGACCGCACCTTCCGCAGCCAGGTGGAGCAGAACCTCCGCAGGTTCCGGGCGTTCACCTCCACGCGCCCCCTCTACGGCGCCCTGCCGAAGGTCGGCTCGACCTTCCGCAACCGCGACCTCGCCGACACCTACGGCCTGATCGCCGACCGCGGCACGCGGCCCTTCTACCACGGCCGGATCGCCGACCAGATCGTCCGGGCGGTCCGCAGGCCGCCCACCACGAAGAGCACCCGGCTCCCGGTGCCGAAGGGCTTCATGACGGCCCGCGACCTGAAGCGCTACCGCGTCGTGGACCGCGAGCCCACGCACGTGGAGTACCGCGGCCTCGACGTCTACGGCATGGCGCCGTCCTCGTCCGGCGGCTCGACCGTGGGAGAGGCGCTCAACATCCTCGAGCCCCACGACCTCGGCGCGGCGGATCGCGTCGACGCGCTGCACCTCTACCTGGAGTCCAGTGCCCTCGCCTACGCCGACCGCAGCGCGTACGTCGGTGACCCGGCGTTCGTCGACGTCCCCCTCGACGAGCTGCTGAGCGACGAGTACGCCGCCGAGCGGGACGCCGAGATCGACCCCACGCGCGCCCTGCCCAAGCCCGTCGACCCGGGCTCGGCGACCGACGACGTGGTCGCGCCGGACACCGAGAACGTCGAGACCACGAACCTCACCGTCGCGGACCGGTGGGGCAACGTCGTGGAGTACACCCTCACCATCGAGCAGACCGGTGGGTCGGGGATCGTCGTGCCGGGCCGGGGCTTCCTGCTCAACAACGAGCTGACCGACTTCAGCCCCGAGTACGACCCCGAGGACCCCAACCGGATCGAGCCCGGCAAGCGGCCGCGCTCCTCGATGGCGCCGACGATCGTGCTCGACGAGGGTGAGCCGTTCCTGGCCGTCGGGTCGCCGGGCGGGTCGACGATCATCACCACGGTCCTGCAGGTCCTGGTCAACCGGCTCGACCTCGGCATGACGCTCCCGCGGGCCATCGCCGCGCCACGCGCCACCCAGCGCAACGAGGATGTCGTGCAGGCCGAGAGCCGGTTCGTGCGCCGGTGGGCCGGCCCGCTGGAGCGGCTCGGGCACGAGCTGGCGACCTACGAGGACGTCTTCACCGGCACCGACGAGATCGGCGCCGCGACCGGGATCGAGTTCGGTCCGGGCGGCCTGCTGACCGCCGTCGCCGAGCCCCGCCGTCGCGGAGGCGGCGCGGCCGAGGTGGTCACGCCGTTACCGTAGGAGGGTGCCGACCGCCCCCTCCTGGACCGAGATCAGCAGCGTCGACGAGCTCGTCGACCTGCTCGGCGAGCCCAACGCGCGCGCCCGCGACAAGGGCCGCACCGCCCTGCTCGACGTCGACCGGGCCTGGCTCGCGGCCTCGCCGTTCTGCATCCTCGCGACCTCGTCGTCCGACGGCCGGTGCGACGCCTCGCCCAAGGGCGACCCGGCCGGCCGGCTCGTGCACGTCATCGACGAGACGACCATCGCGATCGCCGAGCGGCCGGGCAACAAGCGGGCCGACGGCTACAAGAACATCCTGGACAACCCGCACGTCGGGCTGAACTTCCTCATCCCCGGTCGCGGCGACACGCTGCGTGTCAACGGGCGCGCCCGGCTGGTCAGCGACGCGCCGTTCTTCGACGAGATGGTGGTCAAGGGCCACCGGCCGATCCTGGCGGTCGTCGTCGACATCGAGGAGATCTTCTTCCACTGCGCCAAGGCGTTCCTGCGCTCCCAGCTGTGGAAGCCCGAGACCTGGGACCCGACCGGCATCGTGCCGCGGCGGGCCGTGATCGCCCAGGACGTCGAGCCCAGTGGGATGACCCTCGAGCAGCTCGACGAGTACTACCGCCCCGAGAACTACGAGAAGGGCATGTATGCCTGACTACCCCTTCCTCAAGGGGCACGGCACCGAGAACGACTTCGTGCTGCTGCCCGACCACGACGGCACCGTCCACGGCGACCTCGCACCCGAGCGCGTCCGCGCCCTGTGCGACCGGCGCGCCGGCATCGGCGGCGACGGGGTGCTGCGCGTCGTGCGCGACGGCGACCTGTGGTTCATGGACTACCGCAACTCCGACGGCTCGGTCTCGGAGATGTGCGGCAACGGCATCCGGGTCTTCGCCCGCCACCTGGTCGAGGAGGGCCTGGCCGACCCGTCCGCACCGATCCAGGTCGGCACCCGCGACGGGGTCAAGACGCTGCGCGTCGAGGGCGACCTGATCACCGCCGACATGGGGACACCGGTGGTGCTGGGCGAGTCGAAGGTCGGCGTCCCCGGCCACTCCTGGGTCGCACGGCACGTCGACATGGGCAACCCGCACGCGGTCGCCTTCGTCGACTCCCTCGACCCCGACGGCCCGGTCGGGACGCTCCTCGAGGCCCCGGAGCACGACGCGGCGACGTACCCGAACGGCGTGAACGTCGAGTTCGTCGTCCGCCGCGGCGAGCGGCACGTGGCGATGCGCGTCCACGAGCGCGGCTCGGGGGAGACCCGCTCCTGCGGCACCGGCGCCTGCGCCGTCATGGTCGCCACCGCGGTCGCCGACGGACGGGGCCCCGGCTCGGCGTACCGGGTCGATGTCCCCGGCGGCACCCTGACCGTCACCTGGACCGAGGACGACCGCGTGCTGCTGACGGGCCCCGCGGTCATCGTCGCGCGGGGGACGACCTCGCTCTAGGACGCTGACAGTCCCACTGTGAGCATGGCTATGCTCCGAGCCATGGACATCAACGGAGCCAGTGCCATCGTCACGGGAGGCGCGTCGGGCATCGGCGCCGCCGCCGCCCGCCAGCTCGCCGCCCGCGGTGCGGTCGTGGTCGTCGCCGACCTCCAGGCCGACAAGGGTGAGGCGCTCGCCCAGGAGATCGGGGGCGTCTTCGCCCGGGTCGACGTCACCGACACCGACCAGATCAAGGCCGCGGTGAACGCCGCCGCCGAGATCGCGCCGCTGCGCGCGGTCGTCAACTCCGCCGGCATCGGGTGGGCCCAGCGCACCATCGGCCGCGACGGCGAGTTCGACTCCGCCCACGACCTCGACGCGTTCCGCAAGGTCATCGCGATCAACCTCATCGGCACCTTCGACATGACCCGGCTGGCCGCGACCGCGATGAGCCGCAACGAGCCCGACGAGGACGGCTGCCGCGGCGCCATCTGCAACCTCGCCTCGGTCGCGGCCTTCGACGGCCAGATCGGGCAGGCGTCGTACTCCGCGTCCAAGGGCGGCGTGGTCGGCATGACGCTGCCGGTCGCCCGCGACCTGGCCGCCTCGGGCATCCGCCTCAACACGGTCGCGCCCGGCCTGATCGACACCCCGATCTACGGCGAGGGCGAGGCCGCCGAGGCGTTCAAGGCCAAGCTCGGCGAGAGCGTGCTCTTCCCCAAGCGCCTCGGCGTGCCCGAGGAGCTGGCCAGCATGGTCGTGGAGTGCATCACCAACAGCTACATGAACGGCGAGGTGGTCCGCGTCGACGGCGGCATCCGGATGCCCCCGAAGTAGGTGCCGCGTTCGGGTCGTCCGCCTCTCGGCTGGCTCTAGGTGCGCCTGAAGCGGACGACCCGCTCAGGCGCGGCGGCCCATCCGCGCCAGCAGCCTGGTCTGGCGGTCGGCGTCGCCGGGCACCTCGACCGGCTGCTTGAAGACGCCCTCGTCGTAGGCGTGGTCGCCGAAGCCGACGAAGGCCTGCTCCATCGCCTCCATGTCGGCGTCGGTGAAGGTCGTCGGGCGACCCGACGCGGAGCCGAGGTCCCAGCCGTGGACCACCATGTCGAAGCCGTAGAAGTTGTCCAGGGTCGCACCGATCGTGGTGCGGCCGAAGAAGCCGTCGTACTCGCGGGCCCGGACGTCCTCGCTCACCGCGGCGCGTACGGCGGGCAGGTGGGCCGCCCACACCTCGTCAGGTGACCCGGTCGGGCGCTCGCCCAGGTCGAGGCCCTGCCCGGCGAGGAACTGTCGCTGGGTGTCCACGACGTGGTCGACGACGTCGGCGGCGCTCCAGCCCTCGCACGGGCTCGGGGCGCTCCAGTCCGTGGTGGCGGCGACGGTCTCGGTGAAGCGGTCGGCAGCGGAGTCGAAGAGTGTCATGCCCCCGATCGTGCGCTCCCGGATGTCGGCGCGGCTTGCAAGAATCCGACACATGCCAGCAGATGAGGGCGGGGCTCGTCGGATCGACCCGACCGAGCGCGCCCACCTGCTCGACGCGACCGGCTACACCCCGCCGATCCATCGCTTCGCGCCGAGCCCCGACGTCACCGACGCCGTACGCCGCTACTGGATCCCGGTCTGGGAC
The DNA here is from genome assembly GCA_023415395.1 of Actinomycetes bacterium. GTDB lineage: Bacteria > Actinomycetota > Actinomycetes > Propionibacteriales > Nocardioidaceae > Nocardioides. The sequence continues at coordinate 605 of JAEZKN010000396.1, read as the reverse complement.
CTGCCCGAGGGCCGGGTGACCCTCCAGCGGGTGCTGCAGTACCCCGTCTGCCTGGTCGTCGTCTCGGCCGACTATGCGCTCCTCGTCGGCCCCACGACCGGCCTCTCGACCCAGCGCCTGGAGGGCCGGGGCTGGGCGGTCGGCACGATGCTCCAGCCGGCCGCGGGGCAGGCCCTGGCCGGCGGTTCGGTGTCCCGGCTGACCGACGCCACCGTGCCCCTGGACGACGACGCGCTCACGGGCCGGATCCGAGCCGCGATGGCCCCCGACCCCGGCGACGGCGCCCGGCAGCGCGAGGCGGTCGCGGCCGTCGAGGAGTGGGTGCGCACCCTGCTGCCGGTCGACGAGGAGGGGCTGCTGGTCAACGCGATCGTCGAGCACGTCGAGGGCGACTCCGGCGTGCACCGCGTGAGCCAGGTGTGCGAGAAGTTCGCGATCACCGAGCGCACGCTGCAGCGGCTCACCGCGCGCCGCATCGGACTCACCCCGAAGTGGCTGATCCAGCGGCGCCGCCTGCACGAGGCCGCCGAGCGCCTCGCGGGCGAGCACCGCCCCGACCTGGCCCGGGTCGCCGCCGACCTCGGCTACTCCGACCAGTCCCACTT
>JAEZKN010000393.1 GCA_023415395.1 Actinomycetes bacterium | reverse complement strand
CCGCAGCACAGGTCGACCACGACGTCCCCGGCGCGCAGGCCCCGGGCGGCCCGGCGTACCAGCTGGGCCGAGCGCTGCCGGGGCACGAAGACGCCGGGTGCGACCGCGACCCGCAGGCCGCAGAACTCGGCGAACCCGACCACGAGCTCCAGCGGCTCGCCGGAGACCCGCCGGGCGACCATCGCGGCGAGCGTCTCCTCGTCCGCCGCCTCGGCGAGCAGCAGTGCGGCCTCCTCCTCGGCGAAGACGCACCCCGCGGCCCGGAGGGTGGCCGTCAGCGCCTCGGGGTCCATGGCCGATGATGCTCCCATGCCCAGCGTCTCCACCCAGATCACCTGGATCGTCGTCGGGTACGCCGCCCTGGTCACCGTCCTCGCGCTGCTGGTGGCCGTGCGCAAGCAGGAGCGGCCCGGCTGGCTGGGCCAGATGGTGTGGATGCTCGAGGCGCTGCTCGTGGTCCGTGCGCTGGCCGGGCTCTCGGCGTTCTCCGGCGACGGCCCCGACTCCACCTCGACCTACGTCGGCTACCTGCTGGCCTCGGTGTGCGTGCTGCCGATCGCGGTGAAGTCGGTCGAGGGCGACCGCGGGCCGTGGTCCTCAGGCGTCCTCGCGGTCGCCGCCGTCGCGGCGGGCGTGCTCGCCGTGCGCCTGGAGATGACCGGATGAGCGAGGTCCCGCGCTCGGGCCCGCACCGGGTCCTGCTCGCGGTCTACGCGATCTTCGCCCTCGCCGCCGGCGCGCGCTCGCTGGTCCAGCTGATCACCGAGTACGACGAGGCGCCGTTCGCCTACTGGCTCTCGTTCGGTGCCGCCATCACCTACGTCCTCGGCTGGTGGGCGATCCGGCGGGCCTCGGCCGGCCGCGCCGGCTTCGCCGGGGTGATGCTGTGGGTCGAGCTGGCCGGCGTGCTCACCGTCGGGACGCTCTCGCTGGTCGAGCGGGACTGGTTCCCGGACGCGTCGGTGTGGTCCGGCTACGGGATCGGCTACGGCTTCGTCCCGCTGATCCTCCCGGTGGCCGGACTCGTCTGGCTCCGACGCCGGGAGAACGTGTTCTAATTTCAGGGTGAACGACGTCTTCGCCCCCGCCCAGCTCGGACCGGTGCGGCTGCGGAACCGCACCGTCAAGGCCGCGACGTTCGAGGGGCGGACGCCGGAGGGCCAGGTCACCGACGAGCTCGTCGAGTACCACGCCGTCGTCGGCCGCGGCGGGGTCGGCCTCACCACCGTCGCCTACCTCGCGGTCGCGCCCGAGGGTCGCACCCACCGCGAGCAGATCGTGGTCGGCGAGCACTCGCTGGCCGGGCTGAGCCGCCTCGCCGACGCGATCCACGACACCGGCGCGGCCATCGCCGGCCAGGTCGGCCACGCCGGCCCGGTCGCGAACGGTCGCTCCAACGGCGTGCACGCGATCGCCGCGTCCCGGATGCCCTCGCCGCTGTCGATGCAGATGATCCGCTCGGCCTCCGAGGCCGACCTCGCGCGGGTGACCCGGGCCTACGTCGCGGCCGCGCGGACACTGGTGCGCGCCGGCTTCGACGTCCTCGAGCTGCACATGGCCCACAGCTACCTGATCTCCTCCTTCCTCGCGCCCGGGCTCAACCGCCGCAAGGACGGGTGGGGCGGGTCGCTGGCCAACCGGGCCCGCCTCGGACGGCAGGTCGCGCGCGCCGTACGCGACGAGGTCGGGTCGTCGGTCGCGGTCACCGCGAAGGTCTCGGTCTCCGACGGGTTCAAGGGCGGCGTCACGACCGAGGAGGGCCTGGAGTACGCCGCCATGCTCGACGCCGACGGCACGCTGGACGCCCTCCAGCTCAGCGGTGGCTCGTCGCTGATGAACCCGATGTACCTCTTCCGCGGGGAAGCCCCGGTCTCGGAGTTCGCCTCGACGATGCCGCTCGTGGTCAGGCTGGGCATGAAGACGCCGGTGGGTCGCAGCTTCTTGAAGTCCTACCCCTTCCAGGAGGCGTACTTCCGGGAGAAGGCGCTGCGCTTCCGCTCCACCGTCGAGCTGCCGCTGATGCTCCTCGGCGGCATCAACACCCGCGCCACCATGGAGCAGGCGATGGTCGACGGCTTCGAGTTCGTCGCCCTGGGCCGGGCGCTGCTCCGCGAGCCCGACCTGGTGAACCGGCTCGCCGCCGGCACCGCAGCCTCCGGCGTCTGCATCCACTGCAACCGCTGCATGCCGACGATCTACTCCGGCACCCGGTGCCCGATCGTCACGCCGGCTGCCGCAAAGCTGTAACGCGGGGTTAGGCGTTCTATGAACCCGTTAGAACGGGGTGAGCAGAAGGCCTAACCCCGCGTTACAAGCGGCGGCGCCCCCTTCCCCCCAAGTAGAACATGTTCTAGATTGCCGCCATGAGGGAGCCGCTGAGGGTCGTCGTCTGGGCCACGGGCACGGTCGGCCGCCACGCGATCACGGGCGTCGACACCAACCCCGCGCTGGAGCTGGTGGGGGTGTGGGTGTCGAACCCGGCCAAGGACGGCAAGGACGCCGGGGAGCTGGCCGGGCTGGGGCGCGAGCTCGGGGTGCCGGCCACCACGGACAAGCAGGCGCTGCTGGACCTGCGGCCCGACTGCATCGTGCACACCGCGATGACCGACGACCGGGTCTTCGAGTCGATCGAGGACCTCATCGAGTTCCTCGAGGCCGGCATCAACGTCGTCTCCAGCGGCCCTGTCCTGCTGCAGTGGCCGGAGAAGATCCTGCCGCCCGAGCTGCTCGACCGGATCACCCGGGCCGGCGAGCGCACCGGCGCCAGCCTGCACGTCAACGGCATCGACCCGGGCTTCGCCAACGACGTCCTCCCGCTGGTCCTCACCAGCCTCTCCCAGCGCATCGACGAGGTGCGCGTGATGGAGATCTGCGACTACTCGACCTACTACCAGCCGGTCGTCATGCGCGACCTCTTCGGCTTCGGCCGGCCGATGGACGAGCCGGGCTTCCTCTGGGCGCCGGGCATCCTCAGCATGGCCTGGGGGAGCGTCGTGCGGCAGATCGCGGCCGGGCTCGGCGTCGTCCTCGACGAGCCGCTGACCGAGGAGGTCGACCGGCGCCCGGCGGAGCGCGACACCGCGTCCGTGTCCGGCGAGGTCAAGGCCGGGACCATGGGAGCCGTGCGGTTCCAGGTGATCGGCAAGGTCGACGGGGTGCCCCGCGTCGTGCTCGACCACGTCACCCGCACCGACCCGGCGCAGGTGCCCGAGTGGCCGAGCCCGCCCGCGGGCGACGGCTGCTACCGCGTGGTGATCGAGGGCGAGCCGTTCCTGCAGTGCGACCTCACCCACCACGGCGAGCACGGCGACCACAACGTCTCCGGGATGATCGTCACCGCCCAGCGCCTCGTGAACGCCGTGCCCGCGGTCGTCGACGCCCCCGGCGGGCTGGTGACCGCGCTCGACCTCCCGCTCGTCACCGGCACGGGCCTGGTGAGCACGGCGTGAGCATCCTCGACCGCTTCTCGATCGAGGGTCAGGTCGCGATCGTCACCGGCGCCGGCCGCGGGCTGGGTGCGGCCACGGCCGTCGCGCTGGCCGAGGCCGGTGCCGACGTGCTCATCTCGGCGCGCACCGAGCGCCAGCTGGACGTGGTCGCCGAGCAGGTCCGGGCCACCGGCCGCCGCTGCCTGGTGGTCCCGGCCGACCTCAGCGACCTCGACGCCGTCGCGGGGCTCGCGCAGGCGGCGTACGACGGGCTCGGCCGCCTCGACACGGTCGTGAACAACGTCGGTGGCACGTTCCCGACCGAGTTCCTCAAGACCAGCAACGAGTTCCTCAACGAGGCGTTCAGCTTCAACGTCACCACGGCCCACGCCCTCACCCGCGCGGCGGTGCCGCTGATGCTGGAGGGCGACGACGGAACGGCGCAGAAGAGCGTGGTCACGATCAGCTCGATGATGGGCCGGACCGCCGACCGCGGCTTCATCGCCTACGGCACCGCCAAGGCCGCCCTCGCGCACTGGACCCGGATGGCTGCGCAGGACCTCGCGCCGCGGATCCGCGTCAACGGCATCTACGTCGGCTCGATCATGACCAGCGCGCTGGAGTACGTCGCCGGGCAGCCCGAGCTCATGGACCAGCTGGAGACCAAGACGCCCCTGGGGAGGGTCGGCGAGCCCGCGGACGTCGCGGCCGGCGTGCTCTACCTGGCCTCCCCGGCCGGGCAGTACGTCACCGGCAAGCTCCTGGAGATCGACGGCGGCATCCAGCAACCCACCCTCGACCTCGGGTTCCCTGACGTGGCGCCCTAGGGTGGCTGGGGTGACCACGTCGACCACCTCCACCGCCCATGCCGTCTCGCCGGACTCCGGTGAGCACTGGAGCAAGGAAGGCGCCTGGCGGGTGGCCGAGGGGATCCACCGGATCCCGCTGCCGCTGCCGATGGACGGACTCAAGGCCGTCAACGTCTACGTCATCGAGACCGACGACGGCCTGGTCCTCATCGACGGCGGGTGGTCGATCGAGGTCGCGCGCGACCTGCTGGAGCGTTGCCTGCGCGACGTCGGCTACGGGTTCGGCGACATCCGGCGCTTCCTGGTCCCCCACATCCACCGCGACCACTTCACGCTCGCGACCGTGCTCGGGCACGAGTATGGCGCCGACGTCGCGCTCGGTCTCGACGAGAAGCCCGGCCTCGACCTGCTCAACGGCAAGCTCGGGCTCGACAGCAACCCGTTCCTCGACGTGCTGCGCACCGCCGGTGCCCACGAGGTCGCCGACGTCTGGGCGGCCGGCGACGACGGCGAGCGACCGGACCCGGCGTGGTGGCAGTACCCCGACACCTGGCTCTCCGGCGACCAGCAGGTCGTCGTCGGTGCCCGCACGCTCGACGCCGTCCACACGCCGGGCCACACGCCGGGCCACTTCGTCTTCGCCGAGCAGGCCGCCGGGCTGCTCTTCGCCGGCGACCACGTGCTGCCGACGATCACGCCGTCGATCGGCTTCACGGTGCCCGCCGTGGAGGACCCGCTCGGTGACTTCATGGCGTCGCTGACCAAGGTGCGCTCGCTGCCCGACCTCACCGTCCTGCCGGCCCACGGGCCCGTGGCGCCGTCCTCGCACGCCCGCGTCGACGAGCTCCTGGTCCACCACGAGCACCGGCTCGACCTGAGCCTCGCCGCGCTGGCCTCGGGTCCGCGGACGGCCCACCAGGTCGCCCAGGAGCTGCCGTGGACCCGCCACGACCACGCCTACCGCGACCTCGACGAGTTCGCCCAGGGCATGGCGTCGATGGAGACCAAGGCGCACCTCGACCTGCTGGTCGCGCAGGGCCGGGCGACGGCGACCGACGACGCCGACGGGATCGCGTACGCCGTCAGCGGCTGAGCCGCATGGGGGTGTGCGGGATGCCGTCCTCGAGGAACTCCTCGCCGCTCACCTCGAAGCCGAACGTCGCGTACCACCGCGCCAGCGGGGACTGGGCGTCGAGCACGACGTCGCGGTCGCCGGTGACGTCGAGAGCCGCCCGCAGGAGGCCGTCGGCGTGCCCCTGCCCGCGGGCCTCGCGGGCCAGGACGACCCGGCCGATCCGCCACACGTCGGTGTCGTCGAGCACCCGCGCGTAGCCGATCAGCGCCTCGCCGTCGCGCAGCAGGACGTGGGTCGTCCCGGGCTCGGTGTCGCGGCCGTCGAGGTCGGGGTAGGGGCACTCCTGCTCGACCACGAAGACGTCCTGGCGCAGCCGCCACACGGCGTACGCCGTCGCCGGGTCGAGGTCGGTGAACGGCCCGGCGGAGATGGTGGTCATCGCAGGAACTCCCGGATCACGGCACGTGCCTCGCGTGCCTCGGGCACGCCCGGCAGCAGCGGGTAGACGTGGATCAGGTCCGGCCTCTCGAGGTAGGCCAGGTCCCAGTGTGCCCCGGCCGCGCGCCGGGCCAGCAGGCGGCAGCCGGGCGTCAGTACGTCCCGGGTGCCGCAGGTCATCAGCGTCGACGGCAGCCCGGTCAGGTCGCCGAGGGCGGGGGAGACCTCGGGGCGCGCGAGGTCGCCGGTCGAGCCGGCCCACCAGTCGGCGTACGCGCGCAGCCGGGGGAGGTCGAGCCACGGGTCGCGGCGCGCGAACTCCTCGGTCTCCGGCGACGCCATCGTCAGGTCGACCCACGGCGAGAGCAGGACCAGGCGGCCGGCCTGCGGACCGCGGCGGTCGCGCAGGGTCTGCGCGAGCGCGAGGGCGTAGCCGGCGCCTGCCGAGTCGCCGGCGAGCAGCAGCTCGTCGGACTCCCGGGCCCAGCGCGTGGCCAGGTCGGCCAGCGCCCCGTGGGAGTCGCGCCAGGTGTGCTCCGGTGCGAGCGGGTAGTCCGGCAGCACGACGCGGAGGGCGAGCCGCGACGCCAGGGACGTGAGGAAGCGGACGTGGAAGGGGTCGATTCCGGCGACGTACGCGCCGCCGTGGAGGTAGAGGAGGGTGCGGCGCGGGTCGGTGCCGCGCGGCGTGAGGACGTAGGCCGGGAACTCGCCGGCCGGCCCGCGCACCACCTCCGTGACGACCGAGAAGCGCCGGGCCAGGGCCCGCCCGCCCGGTGGCTTCCGCTCGAGCGTGGCGTGCAGCGCGACGATGCGCTCGCGCTCGGCCTCGGCGCTGTCGAGCTCCTCGCCCCGGCGCAGCCGCGGGACCGCCCGGGCGAGGAACTCGTGACGTCGGCTCGGCATGCGACCACGCTAGTCGTGTCACAGATCGAGGACTGTCGGTGTCTGGGTGTTCGATGACCCGAGAAGGAGGGCCCATGAGCGCCACCGATGTCTTCGTCGAGCACCGCAACCTGCTCTTCACCGTCGCCTACGAGATGCTCGGCTCCGCCGCCGACGCCGAGGACGTGCTCCAGGAGACCTGGCTGCGCTGGGTCGAGGTCGACCACGCCGAGGTGCGCGACGAGCGCGCCTACCTGGTGCGGATCACGACCCGGCTCGCGCTGAACCGGATGCGCAGCAACGCCCGGCGCCGCGAGTCCTACGTCGGCCCCTGGCTGCCCGAGCCGCTGCTCACCGCGCCCGACGTGGCCGACGACGTCGAGCTCGCCGACAGCGTCTCGCTGGCGATGCTCACCGTGCTGGAGACCCTCGGCCCCACCGAGCGGGCGGTCTTCGTGCTGCGCGAGGTCTTCGCCTTCGAGTACGACGAGATCGCCGCCGCCGTCGACAAGACGCCGGCCGCCGTCCGCCAGATCGCGCACCGGGCGCGGGCGCACGTCGAGGAGCGCAAGCCACGCAACCGCACCACCCAGGAGCAGTACCACCGCGTGCTGGAGCGGTTCATGCACGCGACGACGACCGGCGACGTCCAGGCGCTGATGGACGTGCTCTCGCCCGACGTCGTCCTGGTCTCCGACGGTGGCGGGGTGAAGAAGGCGGCGCTGCGCCCGATCCTCGGCGCCGACAAGGTCGCCCGTTTCCTGACCGGCCAGCGCGTGGACGTCCCCATCACCCTCGAGATCGCCTACGTCAACGGAGCCCCCGGCCTGCACATCCTCATCGACGGCCGGGTCGAGACGGTGGTCTCCGCCGTCCTGGAGGACGGCCTCATCGCCGGCCTCTACGCCGTGCGCAACCCCGCCAAGCTCGCCCGCCTGGACGCGGTGGTCACGCTGACCCGCTGACGGGTGCGCGCGGCCGGGACGGTTGGGCCGGTGGTTTCGAGACGGTTGCTGCGCAACCTCCTCAACCACCGGCCCTAGCGCCTGGTGCGGTCGGGCGGTGGTTGAGGAAGGCGCCCTGGCGCCTGTCGGGCGGTGGCGGAGGAAGGCGCCCTGGCGCCTGTCCACGGTGGTTGAGGCAGGCGCCCTGGCGCCTGTCTCGAAACCACCCACCGCCGACCGGAGGTGCCGGGCGGCGTACTAGTGTCGGCCTCACAAGACAGGGGAGCACGCCCGGGCGTGCTGAGAGTGCGGAAGAGCCGCAGACCCTAGAACCTGCTCCGGTTAGTACCGGCGAAGGGAGTCGGAATGAGGCGTATCCATGTGCTGGTGCCTGCGCTCGCGCTGGTCGGCGGGCTGGCGGCCACGGGCTGCTCGGCGGTCGGCGACGGCGACGACGGCGACCGCGGTGACGGCCGGGGCGCAGCGGCCTCGGGGAAGGTCGTGCTGGTGACGCACGAGTCCTTCGCCCTGCCGAAGAAGCTGGTCAGGCAGTTCGAGGAGGAGTCCGGCTACACGCTGGACGTGCGGGCGGCCGGTGACGCCGGCACGCTCACCAACAAGCTGGTGCTGACGAAGTCCAACCCCCTCGGCGACGTCGCGTTCGGCGTCGACAACACCTTCGCCTCCCGCGCCCTCGGCGAGGGGGTCTTCGCGCCGTACGACGCCGCCCTGCCCAACGGCGCGGAGGAGTACCTCCTCCCCGGGGACGACGAGCGGGCACTGACCCCGGTCGACAACGCGAGCGTGTGCGTGAACGTCGACGACACCTGGTTCGCCGAGGAGGGCCTCGCGCCCCCGGCGTCGCTCGACGACCTCGTCCACCCGGCCTACCGCGACCTCTTCGTCACGCCCGGCGCGGCCACGAGCTCGCCGGGCATGGCCTTCCTCCTGGCCACGATCGCGGCGTACGGCGAGGACGGCTGGCAGGACTGGTGGACCGAGCTGATGGCGAACGGCGCCAAGCTCACCGACGGCTGGTCGGACGCCTACCAGGTCGACTTCACCCAGGGTGGCGGGCAGGGCGACCGGCCGATCGTGCTGTCCTACGACTCCTCGCCGGCCTTCACGGTGGCCGACGGCGAGACGACCACCAGCGCGCTGCTCGACACCTGCTTCCGCCAGGTCGAGTACGCCGGCGTGCTCGACGGCGCCGACAACCCCGAGGGCGCCGAGGCGCTGGTCGACTTCCTGGTCTCGCCGCAGGTGCAGGCGGCACTGCCGGACAGCATGTACGTCTTCCCGGTCGACCCCGCGGTGGAGCTGCCGGCCGCGTGGGCGCAGTTCGCCGAGCAGCCGAGCGACCCGCTGGAGGTCGACCCGGCCGACATCGACGAGCACCGCGACGCGTGGCTGCGCGACTGGAGCGACCTCACCTCGCGGTGAGTGCCCCGGGATGAAGCGCGGCCTCACCCTGGTCGGCCTGGCGGCGGTGCCGCTGGCCGTCCTCGGCGTGTTCTTCGTGCTCCCGGTGGCCGGCATGGTCAGCGAGGGCTTCGTCGTCGACGGGGTCCTCGACCCGGGCGCCGTCGCGGAGGTGCTCGCCCGGCCCCGGGTCCACCGGGTCATCTGGTTCACCGTCTGGTCCTCCGTGCTGGGTACGGCGTTCTCGCTCCTGCTCGGCGTGCCGGCCGCGCACCTGCTCCACCGCCGGGCCTTCCGCGGGCGGCGCGTGCTGCGGGCCCTGCTGCTGGTGCCGTTCGTGCTGCCGACCGTCGTCGTCGGCGTCGCGTTCCGCGAGCTCATCGGCGAGGCCGGACCCCTCGGCTTCCTGGGGCTGGACGGCTCGGCGGCGGCGATCGTGGCCGGGCTGGTGTTCTTCAACGTGGCGGTCGTGATCCGTGCGGTCGGGGCGGCCTGGGAGTCGCTCGACCCGCGGCCGGCCGAGGCCGCGGCGGCGCTCGGCGCCGGCCCGGTGCACGTCCTGCGCACCGTCACGCTGCCGATGCTCCGCCCCGCGATCGTGTCGGCGTCGAGCGTGGTCTTCCTCTTCTGCGCGACGGCCTTCGGCGTGGTCCTGACGCTGGGCGGGCTGCGCTACTCCTCGGTCGAGACCGAGATCTACCTGCTCACCACCAACCTGCTGGACCTGCAGGCCGCCGCGGCGCTCTCGATCGTGCAGCTGCTGGCCATCACGGCGCTCCTCGTCGTCACGAGCCGGCTCCGCGCCGTCCCGGACCCGAGCCTCGCGCGCACCACCGCCGCGCCGCCCCGGGTCGCGCGGGGGGACTGGCCCGGGGTCGTGGCCGTCCTGCTCGTCGTCGTGCTGGTCGGCCTGCCGATCGCCGCGCTCCTCACCGGCTCGCTGCAGGTGGGCGACGGCTGGGGGCTGGACAACTACCGGGCGCTCGACACCGAGGGGTCGCGCCAGGCCCTCCTGGTGCCGGTGACGACGGCGCTCGTCACCTCGCTGCGCACCGCCGTCGACGCCACCTGGATGTCGCTCTCGCTCGGCCTGCTCGTCGCGGTCGTGGTGACCCGGCGCTCGCGCTCCCGGGCCGAGCGCCGCACCCGCGGACTGCTCGACGGGCTGTTCATGCTGCCCCTCGGGGTCTCCGCGGTGACGCTCGGGTTCGGCTTCCTGATCACCCTCGACGAGCCGCCCGTGGACTTCCGCGACTCGCCACTGCTGGTGCCGATCGCCCAGGCCCTGGTCGCGCTCCCGCTGGTCGTCCGGACCCTCGCCCCGGTGCTCGGCGGCGTGGACGACCGGCAGCGCCAGGCCGCCGCGTCGCTCGGTGCCGGCCCGCTGCGCACCTTCCTCACCGTCGACCTGCCGGTGATCTGGAAGCCGCTGCTCGCCGCCGCAGGCTTCGCGTTCGCGGTCTCGCTGGGGGAGTTCGGCGCGACCTCGTTCCTCGCGCGCGACGACAACCCGACCGTGCCGGTGGTGATCTTCCACCTCATCGGGCACCCCGGTGCGATGAACTACGGCATGGCCCTCGCCGCCTCCGTCGTCCTCGCCGTCACGACCGCCCTCGTCATGCTGCTCGTCGAGCGGCTGCGCGTCCCGTCCGTGGGTGCCCTGTGATCGGGAGGGCCTGATGCTGCGACTCGACCACGTCACGGTGGCCTACGACGGCGTGCCCGCGGTCGTCGACGCCTCGCTCACCCTCGAGGACGGCCACGTGCTCGCCGTGCTCGGGCCGAGCGGCTCGGGCAAGTCCACGCTGCTGCGCGCGGTCGCGGGGCTCGAGCCGGTCGCGGCCGGGTCGGTGTCCTGGGACGGCGCCGACCTGTCCGGCGTACCCACCCACAAGCGGGGGTTCGCCCTGATGTTCCAGGACGGCCAGCTCTTCGGGCACCTGACCGTCGCGCGCAACGTTGCCTACGCGCTGCGGATCCGGCGGACGCCGCACGCGGACGCGCGGGTCCGTGAGCTCCTCGCGCTGGTCGGGCTGGAGGGCTACGGCGACCGGCTGCCGGCCACGTTGTCCGGCGGGGAGCGCCAGCGCGTCGCCCTGGCGCGGTCGCTGGCGGTGCAGCCGCGGCTGCTGCTCCTCGACGAGCCGCTCTCCGCGCTCGACGCCGGGCTCCGAGAGCGGCTGGCCGGCGACCTGCGCCACATCCTGCGGGAGGCCGGCACGACCGCGCTCATGGTGACCCACGACCAGGAGGAGGCCTTCGCCGTCGCGGACCGGCTGGCGGTGATGCGCGGCGGCCGGGTCGTCCAGGAGGGCGACATCGGCGAGGTGTGGCGTTCCCCGGCCGACGCCGAGACCGCCCTCTTCCTCGGCTACGCCCGCGTCCTGCGCGGCGCCGCGGCC
>JAEZKN010000254.1 GCA_023415395.1 Actinomycetes bacterium | reverse complement strand
AGCGTGGCCAGCCCGAGCAGCGAGCAGGCGGCCGCGACCACCACCGGGCGGAGCCAGGGCGGCCGATCGGCCGTGCGGGGAGCCGTGGTCACGGCTCCTCCCGGACGCGCACCGACACCGAGGTCGTGCTCGTGGTGCCCTCACCGCGGGCGAGGAAGGTGAGCACGTGGACGCCCGGTGCCGTCGGCCGCCACACGACCTCGGCGGGGTGCGCGGGACACGGCAGGGTCCACTCCTGCCCCACGGCGCCGGTGCTGTCAGCCACCGACACCTCCGCCCGGAGGCACCCGTCGGCACGGAACTCGAACCGGGTCTCCTCGCCGACCACGCCCCGCCGAGGGGCCCGGACCATCTCGATCGCCGGCACGGTGACCGCGGTGCTCGGTGCGACCTCGAGCTCCCAGCGTCTGCTGGTGCTCTGACCCTCCGTGCCCCGCGCGCGGATGACGAGCTCGGCCCTGCCTGGGGTCTCGGGCACCCACTCGACCACGCCCTGGCCGTCGCGGAGGTCGAAGCGCCGCTCGAACACGATGCCCTCGCGGGTCGAGATCTCGGCCACCTGGCCGACCCCGTGCGCGACCGCGAAGCGCACCACCACCGGCTCGCCGACGGTGCCGCCGGTCGGCCGGTCGAGCAGGCGCAGGCGCGGCGCTGGTCCCACCACGTCGAAGCGCGCGACCTGCGAGGTCCGGGTGCCGTCCAGGCCTCGTACGGCGACGCGCACCGTCGCGGTGCCGGCCTCGGGCGGCACCCACGAGACGGTGCCGCGGCCGGACCGGACGCTCGCGCGGGTCCGCTCCTCGTGGGAGCCCAGGGTGATCGTCACCGCCTGGCTGCGGGCGTTCTCGACGTCGAAGGCCACCTGGGTGCGCGCCCCCGCCACCACCGGTGCGTCCGGCACGACGACCCGGACCTCGGGGGGCCGGTTCAGCGCCTGCCGCACGGCCGCGGCGACCGTGGGACCGAGGCCGGCCCGGCCGTTGACGAACGCGGTGACGCCCAGCAGCCGGGCCGCACCGGGCCCGCGGGAGCCCTCGTAGAGGCTCTGGACCTGGACGATGCCGCCGGGGAGGAACATGATCCGCGGACGGCCGAGCAGCACGGAGTCGATCGAGGACTTGTCGAGGTCGCGGATCTCCAGGTTCCGCAGGCCGAGCAGGTCGCCGACGCGAGGAGTGGCGAAGACGAGCCGGCTCACCTGCGCGGGCCCCAGCGTGACCGGCGAGCGCGGCAGCACCCGGTTGACCAGCCGGGCGCGGCCGGAGTCGTCGACCCAGCCGTTCAGCGAGCCCACCAGGTTCTGGCCGCGCTCGGGCGAGAAGTAGGTGGTCAGCACGAGCCGCGGGTCCTCCTCCCCCGGCGGGGGGACCCAGATCTGGACCGGCGGCATGGTGAGCCGCAGGTCGTCCTCGTCGGACTCGTCGAAGTCGACGTCACCGGCCACCTCGATCGGCCCGGACAGCGCCAAGGGCCGCGCCCAGGCCTCCGCCTCGGACACGAACACGTCGGGGTCCGTGACGTGGAAGCGCTCGTACGCCGCTGCCTGCGCGGCGTAGAGCTCGGCCGGGTAGCGCAGCCGGCTGCGCAGCTCGTCCGGGAACTGCGCGAAGGGCGTGAACAGGGTCGGGAAGACCTCGCGCCAGGCCCGCAGCACCGGCTCGTCCTCGTCGACGACGTAGATCACCACGTCCCCGTCGAAGGAGTCCACGGTGGCGATCACCGAGGCCCGGGCGTAGCTGACCTGCTCGTCTCCGAGAGCCACCTGCTCGGCGTAGGGGTAGCTGTCGCTGGTGGTGTAGCCGTCGACGACGTACTGGATCCGGCCGTCGACGGTCAGCGGCACCGCTTCGGCGTCCCAGTGGACGAACGGCGCGAGCGTGCGCAACCGGTCGTGGACGTCGCGGTGCAGGAGCACCCGGGAGTCCGGGGTGATCTCCTCGGAGAGCAGCAGCTCCTTGCTGCCGAGCGCGAGGGCGAAGACCGCTCGGCGGACCGTGCTCGACAGTGCGATGCCGCCCTCGCCGTCGTAGTGGTAGCCGGCGCGCGGCCGGACCCCGGACTCGGGGACGTCGACCTCGGGCCGGCGGGTGTTGGCCACCACCCACGCGTCCCCGGCTCTCCCGTCGGGCTCCGCCAGGTCACCGAAGTAGATCCGGGGCTGCCGCACCCCGAGTCCTCGGTCGAGGATCCGCGGCTCGCGGCCGGCGTCGACCAGCTTGCTCGAGAACCGCAGCAGTCCCAGCCCGTGGGTGTAGGCCAGCCGGTCGTTCGCCCAGCCGTCGCCGCCCTCGGGCACCCGGGAGAGGTCGAGGTCGCGCGCGCTGACCAGCGTCAGGTGAGGGCGACCGCCCGGCAGCGTCACCACGTCCGGGACCGGGTCGCCGGGCTCGAAGTAGGGCCGTTCGCTCGCGAGCTCACGCATCCGCGCGCCGATGACGTAGCCGTCCCACGTCGGCAGCCGGGCGAACCGCTGACGTGACTCGGCGAAGTCGGCGGCGTCGAAGTCCCCCTCCGGGTCGTAGTCGACGACCTCGACCCGGTCGAGCCCCCAGGCGGCCCGGGTGGCGGCGATGGTCCGCTCCAGGTAGGGCTTCTCCACGACCAACCGGTTGGGGTCGACGACGTAGCGCTGCACGACGATCGGGGCCAGCGCGGCCACGAGCGTGCCGCCGACGAGGGTGCCGGCCACGAGCACGCACAGCAGCCGTCGCGCGGCCCGGGCGTGGCGGGTGCGCGAGACCAGCGGCGAGAGCAGAGCCGCTCCCGCCAGGACGACGGCCGCGACGACGAGGCCCGAGAGGACCTGCGAGGTCACCTGGACGTCGAGGTAGCTCGCTCCCGCGAACGAGTGCGGGTCGTTCGGGGCGGGCTGTCCCAGCTCGAGCTCGTACTGCCCCAGGTGCAGGCGCCACGCCAGTGCGAGGAGGAACCCCGCCACCAGCGTCGCCAGGTGGGCGTGCGCGGCGAACCCGACCCAGCGCAGACGCACGGAGACCGCGCCGCGCAGCCAGTAGGTGAGCAGCACGACCGCGGCCGTGACCACGACGAGCGCGAGCAGCCAACCGGCGAGGAGCAGCAGGAAGGGCAACGTGAAGACGTAGAAGCCGACGTCCTTGCCGTGCGTGGGGTCGACGGTGCCGAACGGCTGGCGGTGCCGCCAGAGCAGGTAGGTCTCCAGGCGGCCGCCCACCGCCGTGGCGAAGAGGCTCCCGACCACGAGCGAGCAGCCGAGCAGTGCCCACGCCCCGCCGCGTGCGCGGGTCAGGGCGCTCCCCCGGCAGGCGATCAGGAGGTTCGCCCACACGAACGCCGCGACCACGACGAGCACCCGCAGGTGGAAGTCCACCCGGGCCTCGATCGTGCGGGTGAGGACCGCCTGCTGCCCGACCTCGTCGAACCACAGGAGGGTCGGCGCGACCCGCGCGTACACCCACGCCGCGAGGAGCGGGAGCCCGACGACGACCACCACGACCGTCGCCCGCCCCCGCACCCGGAGGAAGATCGGCAGGCGGCGCTGGCGGCGCTGCCGTCGCGTGCCCTCACCCACCAGGCCGGGGAGTGCTCGCCCTCCCGGGCCCAGGTGGGCCGACCGGGGAGTCACGGAGAGTTGCCTCTCCATCGCGGATCACCCCCGGTGCGGACCACCCGGGGCCGTCTCAGTCCTCGCCACCGGACTCGTCCTCGTTCTCGTCCGGCTCGTCCTCGTTCTCGTCGGGCTCGTCCTCGTTCTCGTCCCGCTCGTTCTCGTCCCGCTCGTTCTCGGCGGGCTCGTCCTCGTCCGGCTCGTCCTCGTCCGGCTCGTTGTCGTCGACCCGCTCGGACCGGTCGCTCCGGTCCACGTCGCGGTCGTAGCCGTCGGCGTCGAGGGCGTCGCACCCGGTGGTCAGGACGACGGTCAGGGACATCGCGGCGACCAGCCGGAGCAGCGTGCTTCGGTTCATGCTCTCGACACTAGGAACGTCCGCCCGGCCCGGGCATCCCGGCTGACGGGTAACTGCACCGGGGGCCTGTCCCCCGTCTGGACCGCCCGGTCCGCGGGAGGTCGAGTCCGGATGCCGTGTGCCTCAGGGCGCCTCAGTGCGCGAGCTTGAGCCCGATCACGCAGCCCACGATGCCGGCCACG
Organism: Actinomycetes bacterium; assembly: GCA_023415395.1. GTDB lineage: Bacteria > Actinomycetota > Actinomycetes > Propionibacteriales > Nocardioidaceae > Nocardioides. Next base: position 413 of record JAEZKN010000254.1, on the reverse strand, counting down.
AGGAGCACCCGGACGACGGAGAACGGCTCCTGGCCCGTGGCCATCGCCCACGCGACGGTCAGGGCGGCGCCGATGCCGACCCACACGGCGTACGACGTGCCGACGGGCAGCGTGCGCATCGCGTAGGCGAGCCCGGCCATGCTGCCGACGAGCGCGACGCCGAACACCGCGGTCGGCACCAGGCGGGTCAGGCCGTCGGAGCGGCCGAGCGCCGTGGCCCACACGGCCTCGAGGACGCCGGAGAGGACGAGGACGAACCAGGACATGAGTGACTCCCGTGGTCGCCGTCTTGTCGCTGTCCGGGTACGGCGCCGCTCGTCCGGGAGTCCGCTGGTGCGGGCCCTGGGGCGATTCTGGCAGGTGGGCGAGTTCCCCGGTTAACCGGGGAAGTCGTCGGTTCCACCCCGTTGCAA
>JAEZKN010000211.1 GCA_023415395.1 Actinomycetes bacterium | reverse complement strand
GCTCCGCGCTCTCCGCGGGTGCGACGTCGAACAGCGACCCGCCGAAGTCGCTCTCCCGGGCCGGCTCGGACCTGGCCGGTGCCGGTGCCTGCGCCGGTGCCGGCGGCTCCTCCGCCTGCGGGGCCTCCGGCTCCGGCTCGGGGGCGGGGAGGTCGAAGAGCGAGCCGCCGGAGCTGAGGTCGACGGCGGGCTTCTCCTCCGCCTTCGGAGCCTCGGTCTTGGGGGCCTCGGCCTTCGGGGCCTCGGGCTCGGGGGCGGCGAGGTCGAAGAGGGAGCCGCCGGAGCCGAGGTCGGCCGCGGGCTTCTCCTCGGCCTTCGCGGGCGCCGCCTTCGGCTTCTCCGCCGCCGGCTTCTCCTCCGCGGGCTCGGCGCCACCGAGGTCGAAGAGGGAACCACCGGACCCGAGGTCGGCCGCGGACTTCTGCTCGGCCTCGGCGGGTGCCGCCTGCGGCGCCTCGGTCGTCTCGGCGCCACCGAGGTCGAAGAGCGACCCGCCCGAGGACGCGGGCTGGGCGGCCGTGGCCTCCTGCTCGACGGGCTTGTCCTCGGCGGCCGTCTCGGACGGGGTCTCGGTCTGGGCCGGGGTGTCGAAGAGCGAGGACCCGCCCGAGGCCTTGGCGGCCGGGCCGGCGTCCTCGGTGTCGACGACGGTGTCCTCGGTGATGGTCTCGTCGCCGGCCTCGGGCTCCGCCTTGGTCTCGACCGAGCCACCGGCCGGAGCAGCCGGGGCGGCGGCCGCACCGGCGCCCGGCGCCAGCTTGGTCGCCATCTCGCCCTTGACCGAGGCGAGCAGCATCTGCGCGACGTCGAGGACCTCGACCTCCTCGCGGGCCTCCCCGTTGGCCTGCTGGGCGGTGAGCCCGTCGGAGAGCATCACCCGGCAGAACGGGCAGCCGACCGCGATCTGGTCCGCCCCCGTGCCGACGGCCTCCTTGGTGCGGTTGACGTTGATCCGCTCGCCGAGGTTCTCCTCCATCCACATCCGCGCGCCACCGGCGCCGCAGCAGAAGGACCGCTCGGAGTGGCGCTCCATCTCGACGTACTCGGCGCCGGGGAGGACCTGCAGCAGCTCGCGCGGCGGCGTGTAGACGCCGTTGTGGCGACCGATGTAGCAGGGGTCGTGGTAGGTGATCGAGCGCTGGTGGGCGCCGGCGCCGTCGTTGACCGGCGTCAGCCTGCCCTCGCGGACCAGGCGGTTCAGCAGCTGGGTGTGGTGCACGACCTCCAGCTCGATGCCGAACTCCTTGTACTCGTTCTTGAGCGTGTTGAAGCAGTGGGCGCAGGTCGAGACGACCTTCTTGACCTTGTACTCCTGGAAGGTCTCGACGTTCTGCTGCGCGAGGCCCTGGAACACGAACTCGTTGCCGGCTCGGCGGGCCGGGTCACCGGTGCAGGTCTCGCCGTTGCCGAGCACGCCGAAGGAGACGCCGGCCATGTCGAGCAGCTCGGCCACCGCGCGGGTGGTCTTCTTGGCGCGGTCCTCGTAGGCGCCGGCGCAGCCGACCCAGAAGAGCCAGTCGACCTCGTCGAGCGACTCGATGGTCTCGCCGACGACCTTGACCTCGAAGTCGAGGCCCTTGGCCCAGTCCATGCGGGCGTTGGGCGACATGTTCCACGGGTTGCCCTTGTTCTCCAGCCCCTTGAACAGGCCGTTGAGCTCCGCGGGGAAGTTCGACTCGACGAGGATCGCGTAGCGGCGCATGTCGACGATGTGGTCCACGTGCTCGATGTCGACCGGGCACTGCTGCACGCAGGCGCCGCACGAGGTGCAGGACCACAGCACGTCGGGGTCGATGACCGCGGAGCCGTCCTCGGGCATGTAGAACCACGAGTCGCCGGTGTCGCCGACCAGCGGCCGCTCCACCTCGGTCGCCAGCGCGGTGTTGCCCTCGAGCAGCGCCGGGCGGGCGTCCTCGGCGGCCTGGAGGTACGGCGCCTTGGCGTACGTCGCGTCGCGCAGCGCGGTGATCAGCAGCTTCGGCGAGAGCGGCTTGTCGGTGTTCCAGGCCGGGCACTGCGACTGGCAGCGACCGCACTCGGTGCAGGTCGTGAAGTCGAGGATCCCCTTCCAGCTGAAGTCCTCGACGGCGCCGACACCGAGCTTGGTGTCCTCGTCCATGTCCTCGATGTCGTCGAGGGAGACGGGCTTGCCCGCCGAGGTGAGCGGCTTGACCGCGCCGAGGGCGGTGCGCTGGGGGTCGCGCTTGAAGAAGATGTTGAAGAACGCGGTGAACCGGTGCCACGCGACGCCCATGGTGAGGTTGAGCGAGATCGTGATCATCCAGGTGAACGAGATCAGGATCTTGAGCATCGCCACGAGGTAGATGGCGTTCTCGATGCCGCCCTCGGACATCCCCGAGAACAGCTCGCCGAGCCAGGCGGTGAACGGGAAGTGGAGCGCCGAGGCGTGGTCGGACCCGTCGTGCTCGAGCAGCGCGTACTCGAGACCGCGGAGCGTGAGGATGCAGAGACCGACGCCGAGGATGACCGCCTCGACGAAGTAGCCCTGCCACATCGTCGACTTGTAGAGGCGGCCCTTGACGCCGCGGACGCGCTCGCGCGGGCGGGTGGCGCGGTAGGTGATGAACCCGAGGATGGCCACGACCATCACGACGGTGAACAGCTCGGTGATCCACTCGTAGAGGAAGAAGTCACCGATGAGCGGCAGCATGAAGTGCGCGTCGAAGAGCTGGCCGAACGCCGTCAGCAGCGTGAAGAACAGCAGGCCGAAGCCGACGAAGACGAACCAGTGGGCGGCGCCGACCAGCGTCCACTGGAGCATCCGGGTGTGCCCGAGCGTCTCCGTGAGCATCGTGGCCAGGCGGGTGCCCTTGTCGTCGGTGCGGCCGAGCGCCGGTTGCCCGACCCGGACGACGCCGAGGATCCCTCGGATCGCCCGGACGAACAGGGCGACGCCGACGGCGGCGATCGCCAGCGAGACGACGATGGCGACAATCTGCAGGGGCTGCATGCGAGAGCGACTCCTCGGGTCCGTGGTGCTCGTCGGCGCCCGCGGGCGCGCCCGGTGAGCCTATGCCCAGCCTGCCGCGTCGTGGGTCCCGCAGGGACGTGAGAAGGATCCTACCGGCAAGTAACTTGTGGCCGGAGATCAGCCCACGACGGCGACATTCTCCACCTCGACGTCGTGCGCGGACTCGCGGTACGCCGCCACCGCCTCCTTCACCGTGACCAGGCACCCGGCGAGCTCCTCCACGCCGGCGGTCAACCGCGTCTCGTAGGAGCGCTGGGCCTGGCGCGAGGGCGTCTCCTCGGTCCAGCCCGCGGTCTGCTCCTCGACGGCGGTGCCGAGGTCGGCGATGAATGCGGCGATCCGGTCGCTGGCGTCCTGCAGCGCGCCCTCGATGTCGGCCAGGGCCGCGTGGTGGACCACCAGCCCCCGCTCGCTCACCGCGTGCCCCCGAGGCGGTCGGCGAGCCGGGCGTAGGCCCCGGCCTGGTCCTGCTCGTTGTGCCCGTGCTCCCGGTCGACGGTGGCCAGCGCCTCGGCGTACTGCTCCAGCGCCGGCCCGAGCTGCCTCGCGGACTCGAACCACGCCCCGACCGCCTCGCCGAAGCCGGCGGCCGCGCCGCCCTTGAAGCCGGTGGCGCCGACCTCGATGGCGTCGCTGAGCTCGCGCAGGTAGGTGTTGAGCACGGTGACGGACTCCTGCACGGTCAGCGCCGCGGTGGCCTGGCGGCCGATGGTCAGCTCGATGTTCATCCGTCCTCGCCAGCGGGTAGGCGTGCTCCTCGCCGGGAGTGTGTCCGCGCCCGCACCGGCGAAACCTCCGCACGGCGCGGCAAGGGGGATCACCGGTGCCGTCCTACGACTTCGAGGTCGACCTCCCGTCCCTGGTGGACGCGGCCCAGGGGATGAACGAGGCCCTCCAGCTCTTCAAGGACAAGGACGTCGAGGACCTGGTGCCCGCCGAGGGCGACCTCGGCAACGACACGGTCTGGGGCGCGGTCGAGGAGTTCAAGAACCGCTGGGAGGAGGGCATGAACAACCTCTGCCACGACGTCGAGGAGATGGCGGGCCGGATCGGCAAGATCGCGATGAACTACGCCGAGCTCGACAAGGAGGGCCGCGACGCGATGGCCCGGGTGCGGGCGACGGCGGCCGGCCTCTCGGTGATGGGCGGCTGAGGGATGCCCGACTTCACCGTCCGCGGCAACCCGGCGGCGATCCGGTCCCGGGCCACGGTCACCGTGGACAAGGGCCAGCAGTTCTTCGCCGTCGGCGAGGCCCTCGCCACGTGCACCCCCGAGGGCTGGACCGGGCGGGCCGCCGACCACTTCCGCGAGGCGCACGACCTCGAGCCGGAGCGGTGGACCAAGGCGGGCAACGGCTTCGTCCGGGCCGGGAACGCGCTCGCCGTCTTCGCCGGCGCGGTCGAGTCGGCCCAGTCGGTGGCCGAGTGGGCCGAGCAGGAGTACGCCCGCGGCGAGCAGGTGAGCGCGGACGCGCGCGCGGCGTACGACGCGGACGTGGCCCGGGGCCGCGAGCAGCAGTCGAACTACCTGGCCCAGGGCATCCCGTTCTCGCTCACCATCCTCCCGTTCGAGGACCCGGGCGAGGAGATCCGGCGCACCGCGGTCACCCGCTTCGAGGCGGCCCGGGCCGAGCTGGAGTCCGCGGCCCAGACCTGCGCCGACGCGGTCCGCGCCGGGTGCGCCGACGCTCCGGAGGAGCCGGGCTGGCTCGAGTCGGGGCTGCGCTTCGTCGGCGGCATCTTCGAGGGGGCCGGGGAGGCGGTCTGGGACCTGCTGACGGTCTCCCCGTTCGGGGTCGTCGCCATGGTCCAGGACACCTGGAAGCTCGCGCACGGTGACCTCACGCCCGAGGAGCTGATGGCCAAGTACCGCCTCTCGCTCGAGACCGCGGAGGGCATGCTCCAGGCCCTGCGCGACGATCCGGTGGAGTTCGGCAAGCAGCTCGGCAAGGGCCTGCTGGACTGGGACACCTGGGCCGACGACCCGGCCCGGGCGATCGGGCACCTCGTGCCGGACGCCGTGGTCGCCGCGCTCACCGCGGGCAGCGGGGCCGCGGCGACCCGCGGCGCCGGCGCGCTCGACGACGGGCTCGACGCGCTCTCCGGCCTCAACCGGATGGACGAGGTGGCCGACCTCAACCGCCTCGACGACGTCGGCGACGCGGCGAGCGACCTGGGACGGGTCGACCTCGACGACGTGCCGGAGTGGACCCACGGTCGCGACATCGACCCCGGCGCCCCCGGGGCGGACCTCTACCCCGACGGCTACGACCGCTACGGGGGACTCGGCGAGCAGGGCTTCTACGACCGCTACTGGAACGGCGACGGGTGGGACTACCCGACCGCGGCCGACGGCCACGCCGACGGCTTCCTCCACGGCCAGAGCGGGCCGAGCTCGCTGCAGCCGGGCGACGTCATCGACCGCTATGGTGACCGCGACGGGCGATTCGCGTCCCCCGCCGGCACGCCGTTCGAGCAGCGGGCGCTCCCCCCGAGCAGCGTCGGCACCGGCTACACACAGTTCGAGGTGGTCAAGCCCTTGCCCGAGTCGGTCATCGAGGGCCCGATCGCGCCGTGGTTCGAGCAGCCCGGCGGCGGCGTGCAGTACGTCTTCGAGCATCCGCTGGGGTGGTACGTCGAGGAGGGCTACCTGGTGAGGATCCCGTGAGCGGCCCCGACACCGGGGACACCCTGGAGGCCCTGCGCCACGAGCTGGTCGCGGCCGGCCGGCCGGCCGACACCGTGCAGTGGGCCGAGGACGCCGGTCCATCCCCGGTCGAGGGCGGCTACCTGTGCCGCCGCACGCCGGACGGCGTCGTGCTGACGCTGGTCGAGCGCGGGGAGGAGGTCGCCCCCGAGCGATTCGCCGATGAGGCGACGCTGGTGCGTGCCCTGCGGCGCCGCC
>JAEZKN010000155.1 GCA_023415395.1 Actinomycetes bacterium | reverse complement strand
TCGTCGAGCCGGTCGCCGACCGGCGGGCGGCCGCGGCGTCGATCGGCGCCACGGCGTACGCCCCGGGCGAGCTGGCTTCGGGGAAGTACGACGCCCTGCTGGACGCCTCGGGCGTGCCCGCCGCCGTCACGGGCGTGGTGCCGCTGCTGCGGCCGACCGCCCCGGTGGTCCTGGTCGGCCTGAACGACGCGCCCGTCCCCACGGGGCTGGGTGCCCGCAGGGTCACCGGTGCTTTCGGGTACCGCGACCCGGACTTCGCCCGATCCGTCGAGCTCATCGTGAGCGGCGCGGTGTCGCTCGCCCACCTCGTCACCCACCGCTTCACGCTGCACGACGCGGACCGTGCCCTGTCCGCACCGCGGCCCCAGGACAACGTCGTCAAGGCCGCGATCGTCCCGTCGTCCGAACGCTCCTAGAGGAGACCACGCTGATGAACGCAACGCCACGACCCGAGCCGGTGAGCTTCGAGCTCTCCGGCCGGCGGGTCTGGATCACCGGTGCCAGCCGCGGGCTGGGCCGGGCCATCGCCCTGGGCTTCGCCGCCAGCGGCGCCGACGTCGCGCTGACCGCGCGCAGCGCGGACTCGCTGCGCGAGGTCGCGGCCGAGGCCGAGGCGCTCGGAGCCGCGACGCTCGTGCTGCCGGCGTCGGTGTCGGAGACCGAGGCGGTCGCCGGTGCCGTGGCCGAGATCGAGCGCACGTGGGGCGGGCTGGACGTGCTCGTCAACTGCGCCGGCGTGAGCCCGATGTTCAAGAAGGCCGAGCTCGTCGAGGACGACGAGTGGCGCCAGGTGCTCGACGTCAACGTCACCGGCTCCTTCCTCTGCGCCCGCGAGGCCGGGAAGCTGATGCTCGACCGCGACGGCGGGTCGATCGTCAACATCTCCAGCATCCTCGGCCAGGTCGGCGGCGAGCGGATGGCGGCGTACTCCGCCAGCAAGGGCGCGGTCGACGCGCTCACCCGCACGCTGGCGCTGGAGTGGGCGACCCGGGGCATCCGGGTCAACACGCTCTCGCCGGGCTACTTCGAGACCGACATGACCGAGGCGCTGCGCGGCCACAAGAAGTGGCGCGGCCACCTGCTCTCGCGCATCCCGATGGGCCGCTTCGGCGTGCCCGAGGAGCTCGTGTCCGCCGCGCTGTTCCTGGCCTCCGACGCCTCGGGCTTCATGACCGGATCGACGATGGTCGTCGACGGCGGCTGGACCGCGGCGTGACCGCACCCGGCGAGGTGGGCGTCTGGGAGGCGCTCTACACCAGCCGTGCGATGCGGCGGATGAGGCCCGACCCGGTGCCGATGGACGTGCAGGCGCGGATCATGGACGCCGCCGTGCGCGCGCCGAGCGGCGGGGACAGCCAGCCCTGGCGGTTCCTGCTCGTCGACGACCCCGCGGTGAAGGCCCGACTGGCGGAGCCCTACCGCGAGTCGGTCGGCCTGCTGTGGCGCGGGCACTACGCCGCCCAGGTCGCCGCCGCGGAGGCCGACCCCGACAGCCCGTCGTCGCTGCGCTTCACCAAGCTGCGCGCGAGCGTGCAGCACCTCGCCGACCACTTCGAGGAGGTGCCGCTGCTGCTGTTCGCCTTCTCCCGCGGCGACCGCGACGGTGGCTCGATCTTCCCGGCGGTGTGGAGCGCGATCCTCGCGGCCCGCGCGCAGGGCGTCGGCAGCGCGATGACCAACGTGCTCGACATCTTCCGTCCCGACACCGCGCGCGCGGTCCTGGGCGTGCCGCCCGACCGTGGCTGGCAGCTCAACGCCACCGTCGCCATGGGCTACCCGAAGGGGCGCTGGGGCGTCGCGCCGCGGCAGCCGGCCCACCAGGTGACCTTCCGCAACCAGTGGGGCACCGAGCCGGGCTTCACGACCGACCAGCCGCTGTGGAGCCCGTCGTCGTGACGCGTGAGGTGATGCCGGTCGCGGCGCCGCTCTATCCGCCGCCGCCCTACGAGTTCCGGCGCGCGCGGCAGACCTGGGTGGTCTACGAGGCCGACCCGGCGCCGATCGCGCCGCTGCTCCCGGACGGGGTCGAGCTCGACGGCGACCCCGCGGTGTGCGCGGCCTGGGCCTGCCACTACCCGGTGTCGTCGTTCGGCCCCTACCTCGAGGCGTACGTCGTCGTGCGGGTCGTCGTCGGGGGCGAGCGGTTCTGGTACCAGCCCGTGATCGTGACCGACGCCGAGGCGCCGATGGCCGCCGGGCGCGAGATCTGGGGCTACGGCAAGAAGCTCGCGCACCTGACCTGGTCCGGCCAGGACTCCGGCGGCCCCGGCACCGAGCAGCTCGTGATGACCGTGGAGCGGCCCGCCGGCGTGCGCCTGATGACCCTGTCGATGTGCCCCGACCGGCTCATCGACGGGCCCGAGCTGATCGGCCTGGAGACCGCCGAGATGCTGCCGACGCTGAGCCACCGCGTCATCCCGGGACTGGTCGACGAGCTGGTCGCCATCGACGCACGGCCGAAGTCCTACCGGGGCGCCGACGGCCGCCTCGAGCTGTGGCGCGGCCGCGGTCACGTCGAGCTGCACGGCACCGCAGGCGACCCCTGGCACGTGTTCGGTCCCACCCGGGTGCTCGACGCGTTCAGCGCGTGCACCGACTTCGTGCTTCCCGCCGGCCGCGTCGTGCCGCGGGTCCCCACCGACCCGATCACCGAGGAGTGATGAGCATGGGCTTCCGCCGTACCCCTGAGGAGATCGCCGCGATCCAGGCGACCCTCGCCGACGTCGAGTTCGTCGGCGGGGAGTCGCTCAGCGTCGACTTCCTGACCCGCCCCGAGATCGTGCGGGCGGTGCTGCCCGCCGAGCTGGAGCCGGGGGAGACCCCGCGCATCACCGCGCAGGTGAGCCGCTGGCGCAGCAACTGCGTCGGCGACTTCGACGCGTCCGCCATCTACGTGAGCGCGCGCCACGGCGACGTCGCCGGCGACTACGTGCTCACGATGTTCATGGACAGCGACGTGCCCATGCTGTTCGGGCGCGACCTCTTCGGAGAGCCCAAGAAGATCGGGCGCTCCACGATCTACCGCAACGACGGGCACATGACCGGCGTGCTCGAGCGCGGTGGCACCCGGCTGATCGAGATCGAGGCGGACCTCGGCGAGGACAGCGGCCCGACGACCGTGCTGGGCCGCAACTACAACGTCAAGTACGAGCTCGCGCCCGACGGCAGCGCGCTCGTCGGCTCGCCCACGCTGACCATGGCCGAGTTCGACCAGCAGGTCACCGTGCGCCGCCGGACCACCCACGCGACGCTACGGCTCGGCAGCACCGTGCACGACCCACTCGGCGACCTCGAGGTCGTCGAGCTGCTGGGCGGCGTCTACGTCGAGACCGGCATGAAGGCCAGCTGCGTCCCCGTCGGCACGCTCGACGCGGACGCGTTCCTGCCGCTGGCCCTGGGCCGGTCCGACTACTGGCCGGCACTGGTCACCGCCCGGCTGCCCCAACCCGTCTGAGCTTTTCCGACTACCGAGAGAGGACGTCATGGACTTCGCGCTGTCCGCGCAGGCCGAGGACCACTGCCACCGCATGTGGGACTTCATGCGGGAGGAGGTGTTCCCGGCTGAGGCCGAGTGGGCCTCGTACCTTCTCGAGCACGGCGAGCACGCCCATCCGCCGGTGATGGAGCGGCTCAAGGCCTCCGCGCGCGAGCGCGGGCTCTGGAACCTCTTCCTGCCCAAGCTGTCGGGGCTCTCCAACGTCGAGTACGCCGCCATCGCCGAGATCTCCGGCTGGTCGCCGGTGATCGCACCCGAGGCGATCAACTGCCAGGCGCCGGACACCGGCAACATGGAGACGCTGGAGCTCTTCGCCACCCCGGAGCAGCGCGCCCAGTGGCTGGAGCCGTTGCTGGAGGGCGAGATCCGCTCGGCGTTCGCGATGACCGAGCCGGACGTGGCGTCCTCGGACGCCACGAACATCGAGACGCGGATCGTGCGCGACGGTGACGAGTACGTCATCAACGGCCGCAAGTGGTGGATCACCGGCGTCGCCGACGAGCGCTGCAAGATCCTCATCGTGATGGGCAAGACCGACCCGGACGCCGAGCCCCACCGCCAGCAGTCGATGGTGCTGGTGCCTATCGACACCCCGGGCCTGGAGGTCGTGCGGCACCTCCCGATCTTCGGGTACCAGGACCAGCACGGGCACTCCGAGCTGGTCTTCCGCGACGTGCGCGTGCCGGTGACGAACCTGCTCGCCGGCGAGGGCGACGGCTTCATGATCGCCCAGGCCCGCCTGGGCCCGGGCCGCATCCACCACGCGATGCGGGCGATCGGCATGGCCGAGCGGGCCCTCGCCCTGATGGTCGACCGCGCCAAGTCCCGGGTCGCCTTCGGCCAGCACCTCTCCGAGCAGGGCGTGGTGCGTGACCTCATCGCCCAGTCCCGCATGGAGATCGACCAGGCGCGGCTCTACGTCTACAAGACCGCGTGGCTCATCGACCAGTACGGCGCCAAGGGTGCCCGCACCGAGATCGCCGGCATCAAGGTGGCGGCACCGGCGATGGCGACCAAGGTCATCGACCGGGCCATCGAGGTCTTCGGTGCCATGGGCGTCAGCGACGACGCGCCGCTGGCCTACTTCTACGCGTGGGCCCGGGTGCTGCGCATCGTCGACGGGCCCGACGCCGTGCACCGCCGCTCGATCGCGCGCGACGAGCTCCGGCGCACGCCGCCGTACGTCGGCTGACGCGGGTGTCGCGGGTGGACGTCGCCGACGACGCGCGCCGGGTGCCGGTCCTGCTGGGGCTGCTCTTCGGCCTCACCGGGCTGGGCTCGGCGGCGGTCGCGGTCACGCTGCCCCTCCTCGGCGACGACCTCGGCGTCGACGCCGGTGACGCCGCCTGGACGATCAGCCTGTACGCGCTGATGCTGGCCGTAGCGACCCCGGTCTACGGCCGGGTGTCGGACCTCGTCGGCATCCGGATCCCGCTGCTGAGCGGCGTCGTGCTCATGTCGGTGGGTGCGGTGGTCGCCGCCACCGCACCGAGCTTCGGCGTGCTGCTCGGCGCGCGGATCCTCCAGGGCGCGGGCGCAGCCGCCATCCCGACGCTCGGCGTCGCGGCCGTCAGCCACCGCTACGCCGGCGCGGTCCGCGGTGTCGCGCTCGGTCGGCTCGCCGGCGTCACGGCGGCCATCAGCAGCATCGGCCCGCTCGTCGGCGGAGTGGTCGAGGACGTCGCCGGCTGGCGGACGGTGCTCGCGCTGCCCGTGCTGGGACTGCTCGTCGTCCCGTTCGTGTGGGGCGCGCTCACCGGGGAAGGGACCGGCGCGACCCTCGACTTCCTGGGGGCGGTCCTCGTCGGCCTGACCGCCGCCGGGCTCGTGCTGCTCGTCCAGTCGCCGGCCACCGGCCTGGTCGTCGCCGTCGCGGGCGTCCTGCTGCTGGTGCTCGGCAGCCCGCTCGTGGTGCGCCACGTGCGCCGCCGGCCCGGGGGCTTCCTCCCGCGCGCCGTGATCACCAACCCAGCCGTCGTCCGCTCCGCCGTGGCGGCCGCGACCGTCCCGGCGGCCTGGTTCAGCCTGCTGATCGCCGTCCCGGTGGTGCTCGTCGCCGAGGGGTGGGACCCCTGGCAGGTCGGCGTCCTCCTGATACCACCGGCCGTCCTCTCCCTCGTCGTCCCGCGGTACGCCGGGCTGCTGCTCGAGCGGATCGGCGCGGCCCGCACCCAGGCGGTCGCCGCGGTCCTCGCGCTCGTCGCGCTCGGGCTGGCCGCCGCCGGGTCCGCGTTCGTCTCGCCGGTCCTGCTGGCG
>JAEZKN010000061.1 GCA_023415395.1 Actinomycetes bacterium | reverse complement strand
GCGGGATGTCGACGTGCACGCCCTTCGGCACGTAGATGAACGAGCCACCGGACCACACCGAGGTGTTGAGCGCGGCGAACTTGTTGTCACCGACCGGGATGACGGTGCCGAAGTACTCCTTGAAGAGGTCCTCGTGCTCCTTCAGCGCGGTGTCGGTGTCGAGGAAGAGGACGCCCTTCTCCTCCAGGTCCTCGCGGATCGAGTGGTAGACGACCTCGGACTCGTACTGCGCGGCGACGCCCGCGACGAGGCGCTGCTTCTCCGCCTCCGGGATGCCGAGCTTGTCGTAGGTGTTCTTGATGTCCTCGGGGAGCTCCTCCCACGAGGTCGCCTGCTTCTCGCTGGAGCGCACGAAGTACTTGATGTTGTCGAAGTCGATCCCCGACAGGTCCGAGCCCCAGTTCGGCATCGGCTTGCGGTCGAAGAGCTTGAGGCCCTTCAGGCGCAGGTCGAGCATCCACTGCGGCTCGTTCTTCTTGGCGGAGATGTCGCGCACGACGTCCTCGTTGAGGCCACGCTTCGCGGAGGCGCCGGCGACGTCTTCGTCGGCCCAGCCGAACTCGTAGCGGCCGATCCCCTTCAGCTCCGGGTTGAGCTCCTCGATCGAGGTCATCAGCTGACCCGCTCCTTCTTCTCGTCGGTCGTGCTGGGCATGTCTGGGATGCACGTGGTGCAGACCCCGTCGCCGTGGGCGATGGTGGCCAGGCGCTGGACGTGGCGGCCGAGGACCCTGCTGATGGCCTCGGTCTCCGCCTCGCACAGCTGCGGGAACTCGTGGGCGACGTGGGACACCGGGCAGTGCTGCTGGCACAGCTGCTCTCCCACGCTGCGTCCGTTGCTGGGCAGCTCACGCACCGCGGCGGCGTACCCCTCGTCGGTGAAGATCATCGCCAGTACCTCGGCAGACCCGAGCTCGGGGTGCTCCGCGCGGACGCCCTCGAACCGCTCCTGGATGAACGCCACCCGGCGGGCTGCGAATTCCCGGACGGCGTCGTCGCCGCCGGTCTCCCGCAGGAAGCGCAGGGCCTGCACGGCGAGGTCGTCGTACTGCTGGTCGAACCCGTCGCGCCCGGCCTCGGTCAGCGCGAACACCTTGGCCGGCCGGCCGCGTCCACGTTGGGCGGATCGCGAGTCCCGGGCCTCGACCGCACCGTCCTCGAGCAGCTGGTCCAGGTGCCGACGCACGGCCGCGGGCGTGAGGTCCAGGCGCTCGGCGAGCGCGGCGGCGGTCGAAGGACCGTTGACGAGGATGGACCGGGCGACGCGCTCCCGCGTCGGCTGGTCGTGCCCGCGGACGGGCGCCTCGTCGAATTCCACAACACCAGTGTGCCGTTATTGGTTCGGGCCCTTCAAGGAAGGCAACCCTTACCTCGCAGGCACCGTGAGGCGGGCCACACGGGCCCCCTCCCTAGACTGACCGCCGTGTCCGGAGCCTCCCCTGCCGTCTGCGCCGTCGAGGTCGACGGCCTGGTGATGAGGTACGGCGACAAGGTGGCCGTCGACGGCCTCTCCCTCACCGTCGAGCGGGCCTCGATCACCGCCGTGCTCGGCCCGAACGGAGCCGGGAAGACCACCACGCTGGAGACCTGTGAGGGCTACCGCCGCCCCCAGCAGGGCACGGTCCGAGTGCTGGGCCTCGACCCCGTCCGCGACCGCACGGCGCTGCTCCCCCGCATCGGCGTGATGCTCCAGGGCGGCGGCGCGTGGAGCGGCGTGCGCGCGATGGAGATGCTCGACCACATCGCCCGCCTGCACGCCGACCCGCTCGACACCGGGCTGCTGGCCGAGCGCCTGGGGCTCGGCGACTGCGGGCGCACGCCGTACCGCCGGCTCTCCGGCGGCCAGCAGCAGCGCCTCGCGCTCGCGATGGCGCTGGTGGGCCGCCCGGAGATCGTCTTCGTCGACGAGCCGACCGCGGGCATGGACCCGCAGGCCCGGCGCACGACGTGGGAGCTCCTGCGCGAGCTGCGCGAGTCCGGCGTCACGGTCGTGCTCACGACCCACTACCTCGACGAGGCCGAGCAGCTCGCCGACCAGGTCCACATCATCGACCGCGGGCAGCTGATCGCGTCCGGCACGCCCGCCGAGCTCACCCGGGGCACCTCCGCGACCGTGCGGCTCGTCGTCGACCAGGAGCTGCCCGCGGCGGCCGAGTCCGCGCTGCGGGCCTCGATCGACCGGTGGAGCGCCGAGCACGCCGTCGGCGTGCGCTCGATCGACGTCGGGTCCCGCACCCTCGAGGACGTGTTCCTCGAGCTGACCGGGAGAGGCCTCGACGATGAGTGAGCCCGTGACCGGCCTGGACTTCACCCCCCGCCCCGGGGCCGCGCCGCTCGGACGCCAGGTGCTGGCGCAGGCCCGCATGGAGGCCCGGCTGATGCTGCGCAACGGCGAGCAGCTGCTGCTCGCCGTCGTCATCCCGGTCCTCGTGCTCATCGGCGGCGTCACCGCCGGCGAGCACCTCGACCTGCGGCTCGAGACCTCCACCCCCCTGGTCGACATCTTCACGCCCGGCGTCATCGCGCTGGCGGTGATGTCGACGTCGTTCACCTCGCTGGCGATCGCCACGGGCTTCGAGCGCCGCTACGGCGTGATCAAGCGGCTCGGCAGCTCGCCGCTGCCCCGGTCCGGCCTGCTGGCCGGCAAGATCGGCGCGCTCCTGCTCGTCCAGCTGCTCCAGGTCGTCGTCATCGGCGGCGTCGGCCAGCTGCTCGGCTGGACCCCCGAGCCCGGCGTCCTGGGCGTCGCGCTCGCCATCGCCTTCGGCACCGCGGCCTTCGCCTCGCTCGGCCTCTTCGTCGCGGGCGTCTTCCGCGCCGAGGCCACGCTCGCGGTGGCCAACCTGGTCTACCTGCTGCTCATGGCCGGCGGCGCCGTCGTCCTGCCCTTCAGTGCCTACGGCGCGTTCGGTGACGTCGTCGGGTGGCTGCCCTCGGGCGCCCTCGGCGAGGCCATGCGCATCGCGTTCATCGACGGCGACGTCGCCTGGCGTGAGCTCGGGGTGCTCGCCGGCTGGGCCGTCCTCGGGACGGTGCTCACCGCCCGGACCTTCAAGTGGGAGTGACCTGATGTCCGTCCTCACCTCGTCCACCACCGTGCCGCGGCGCCTCGCCGGCTGGCTGTGGCCGCTCGCGGTGCTGAACATCCTGGCCAACATGGGCCTCATCGTCACCGGCGCCGCCGTGCGCCTGACCGGCTCCGGCCTCGGCTGCCCGACCTGGCCGCGGTGCACCGAGGAGTCCTACGTGAGCCACCCGAGCATGGGGATCCACGGGGCCATCGAGTTCGGCAACCGGCTGCTGACCTTCGTGCTCGTCGCGGTGGCGATCGCCTGCCTCGCCGCGGCTGTCAGCTCGCGCGACCGAAAGTCGGTCGTGCTCAGCGGGATCGTGGTGCTCGGCGTACCCCTGCAGGCCGTGATCGGCGGGATCACCGTCCTCACCGGGCTGAACCCGTGGGTGGTCTCCCTGCACCTGGTCGCCTCGCTGGCCATGGTCATGGTCTGCCTCGGGCTCCTCGACCACCTGCGCAGCCCCGAGCGCGCGGCCGCTGCCCCGCTGCCGCGCGCCCTGGCCACCGCCGTGCTGGTCCTCGGCTGGGTGGTGCTCTACCTCGGCACGGTCGTCACCGGCGCCGGCCCGCACGCCGGCGACGCCGAGGCCGTGCGCAACGGCCTGGACCCGCGGGTCCTCGCCCAGGTGCACGCCACGGCCGTGTACGTCCTGGTCGCGCTGACCGTCGCGCTGCTGGTGGTCGCGGTCCGCGCCGGCGACCGCTGGCTGACCGTCGTGACCGGCACCCTGCTGGCGCTGGAGCTGCTGCAGGGCGTCATCGGCTGGACCCAGTACCTGCTCGACCTGCCCGAGCTCCTCGTCGCGATGCACATGCTCGGCGCCGGGCTGCTCGCCGCGGGGTTCGCCCGGGTGTGGCTCGCGGTCCGACCGCACCGCACCGTGCAGACCCACACCGGGCGGCTCTACGCCTGGGCGACGGGCGAGCGGCGCTGAGCGACCGCTGACGGTCGGGCCCGGTGATGGCCCGGTCATGGTTCCGGTCAGGGTTGCGGACGTGGCGACGGCGGTCGCCCGCACCCCCGTTGGGCGGGCCACCGCCGTCTCCCCATAGACGCGGCGGCCCTCGGATCCGTTGCAACCCGAAAGGGTGAAAATGTCCCGGTCGCAGGGCGGCGGCTGGGACCCAGCGGCGACCAGCGGCTGGTCAGCGGCTGATGAGCGGGTCGAGCGCGACCGCGACGAAGAGCAGCGAGAGGTAGAGGTTCGAGGTGTGGAACAGCCGCATCGGCTGGATCACCGAGAGGTCCTCGGTGCCGCGGGTGCGGCCCCACATCCGGTGTGCCTCGAGCAGGAAGACCCCGCCGAGCACGGCCGCGGCGACGGGGTAGAACACCCCGGTGTCGGCGACCGGCCACAGCAGCAGCGACGTGGCGACCATCACCCAGCTGTAGGCCACGATCTGGCGGCCCACGTCGGCGGCCGGCTTCACCACCGGCAGCATGGGGACGTCGACGTTCGCGTAGTCCTCGCGGTAGCGCAGCGCCAGCGCCCAGGTGTGCGGCGGGGTCCAGAAGAACACGACCATGAACAGCACGACCGGGGTCCACGACAGCGCGCCGGTCACGGCCGTCCACCCGATCAGGGTGGGGAAGCATCCGGCGATGCCGCCCCACACGATGTTCTGCGTGGTGCGCCGCTTGAGCAGCATCGTGTAGCCGAAGACGTAGAACGCGATGGCCAGCACCGACAGCAGCGCCGAGAGCGGGTTGACCCACAGGTAGAGGATCGCCGTCGAGGCGATCCCCAGCACGAAGCCGAAGACCAGCGCCGAGCGCGGGGACACGATGTGGCGCGGCAGCGCGCGCCGGCGGGTGCGCCGCATCTGCTCGTCGATGTCGCGGTCGTAGACGCAGTTGAAGACCGACGCCGAGCCGGCCGAGAAGGCGCCGCCGACGACGGTCGCGACCACCAGCCACAGGTCCGGGACGCCCTTCGCGGCGTAGAACATCACCGGCACGGTCGTCAGGAGCAGCAGCTCGATGACGCGCGGCTTGGTGAGCCCGACGTACGCCGCCACGACGTCCTTGAGCGTCGCCCGCTCGGCCGTGGGCTGCCTCGCGGCAGAGGCCGGCTGGCCGACGTACGTCACAGGGGTGTCCTCGGGCGGGAATGGGGGCACCGGAACGGTGCTTGGACGGATGGGAGTCTATCGCTCGACGTGAGTAGGCTCGGCATTGGCCGAACCCCCCGAAAGGAACCCTGTGAGCAAGACCGCAGCACTCGACTGGACCGACCTCGACCAGAAGGCGGTGGACACGGCTCG
>JAEZKN010000495.1 GCA_023415395.1 Actinomycetes bacterium | reverse complement strand
GCGATCGGGACGTTCGCCGAGAGCGTGTGGAGGTACGGCGCCCCGCCGATGCGCTGCAGCTCGCCCCGGCGCTGGAGCTCGGCGGCGACGGTCACCATGTCGACCGGCTCGCCCCGGCCGTAGAGGTCGAGGATCGCGTCGTAGATCGTCTCGTGGGCGGGGCGGTAGAAGTCGACCCCGCGGATCGTCTCGGTGACGTCGGCGATCGCGTCCTTGGAGATCAGCATCGAGCCCAGCACCGACTGCTCGGCCGCCATGTCCTGGGGCGGGGTGCGGTCGTTCGGGGAGGTGGGTCGCTCGCCGGGCGCGTAGGAGACCGGACCGTCGCCCCAGTCGTCGTAGGGCGGCTCGGGAGCCCGCGCGTCCTGGTCGGTGACGCTCACCTGTGGTCCTCCTCTGATCGCACCCGCTCGACCCTCCCGCCGACCACCGCCGGCCCCGCTGCCGAGGCTAGGGACGACCACCGACAAGGTCGGACCGTACGTGGCCGGGCCGGGTCGGCGACACCCCCGTATCCACAGCCTCCCGGGCAGACTGGGGATAACCTGCCGGACGCCCGTGGAGGACACGCGAGGAGATGTGCACAGCCTGGGGAACGAACTGTGGACAGACGCCGTCCGGACGGACCTGGCACCCCTCTGACCTGCGGGAATGCTCGTTCACAGCTGTGGACCGGAAATCCCCGGGCCAGATTTCTCGTTCACCTGCTGGTCGACGCGCGGTCACCTGGCGGTTTGTCGACATAGCGTGGTCCAGACGGATTTGCCCAGAGTTGTCCACAGATGTTGATAACTAGTCCTGTAGGGAGCAGTGCGGTTTGTTGCCCATTACCATGACTACGTGCGCGCGGTGAGGGATCCCCGGGACCGGGAGATCCTCCGCCTGGCCGTCCCCGCGTTCCTCGCCCTGGTCTCCGAACCGCTCTTCCTTCTCTCCGACGCCGCCATCATCGGCCACCTCGGCACCGCCCCGCTGGCCGGGCTCGGCATCGCCGCCGCGATCCTCCAGACCGTCGTCGGCCTGTGCGTCTTCCTCGCCTACGGCACCACCGGCAGCGTCGCGCGGCGGCTCGGCGCCGGCGACCTGCGCGGCGCCATCGCCCAGGGGGTCGACGGGCTCTGGCTGGCGGTCGGCATCGGCGCGGTCGTCACCGTCGCCGGGGTGCTGCTCACCGAGCCGCTCGTCCGGCTCTTCGGCGCCTCGGCGGAGGTCACCGACCCGGCGGCGACCTACCTGCGCATCGCCTTCCTCGGCGTCGTGCCCCTGCTGCTCATCCTCGCCGCAACCGGCGTGCTCCGCGGCCTCCAGGACACCCGCACGCCGCTGGTCGTGGCGGTCGCCGGCAACGTCCTCAACATCGTCCTCAACCTCCTCCTCGTCTACCCCGCCGGCCTGGGCATCGCCGGCTCCGCGCTCGGCTCGGTCCTCGCCCAGGTCGCGATGGCCGCGGCCTTCGTGGCCGTGGTCGTCCGGGCGGCACGCCGCCACGGCGCCTCGCTGCGCCCCGACCTCCCGGGCATCCGCGCCGCCGGCCGGGCCGGCGTTCCCCTGGTCGTCCGCACCCTGACCCTGCGTGCGGCGCTCCTCGTCACGACGTACGCCGTGACGCTGGCCGCCGTCGGCGCACGCGACCAGGAGGTGGACCTGGCCACGCACCAGCTGGCGCTGACGCTGTGGGGCTTCCTCGCGTTCGTGCTCGACGCGATCGCCATCGCCGCCCAGGCGATCACCGGGCGCGCGCTCGGGGCCGGCGACGTCGCCGGGACCCGGTCCCTCACCCGCCGGATGATCCAGTGGGGCGCGGTGAGCGGGGTCGTCACGGGCGTGCTGCTCGCCGCGGTCAGCCCGGTCCTCGGGCACCTCTTCACCGGCGACGCCGCCGTGCAGGACCTGCTCGTGCCGGTGCTGGTCGTGATCGCGCTCGGGCAACCGATCGCCGGGGTGGTCTTCGTGCTCGACGGCGTCCTCATCGGCGCGGGCGACGGGCCCTACCTCGCCCAGGCCGGGGTCGTCACCCTCGTCGTCTACGCCCCGGTCGCCCTGGCCTGCGCCGCGCTGGACACCGGCCTCGTCACCATCTGGGTCGCGTTCTCGGCTGTCTTCATGGGCGCCCGCCTGGTCGTGCTGCTGCGCCGGGCCCGGCGGGACGCCTGGATGGTCACGGGCGTGGCCGCCGTAGGGTCGGGCCGGTGAAGCCGCTCCAGTCGATCGCGATGGGCCTGGTGTTCCTCGCCCTGTTCGTGCGCGTCAACGGCGAGTACGACGTGATCCCGGACCCGGTCGGCTGGCTGCTGGTGCTCCAGGGGCTGGGACAGCTGCCCGCCGCGCTCCCCCACCGGCCGGCCCTGCGGACCCTGGGCTCCGTGGCCCTGCTGCTGAGCATCGCGCTGTGGTTCCCGGGCGTCGCCGCCGGCCTCGAGGCCGAGGACGTCTCGCTCCTGTGGGCGGCCAACCTCCCCCAGCTGGCCTTCGTCGCCCTCCTGTGCCGGGCGCTCGCCGACCTCGCGGACGGCTCCGCGCGCCGCTGGCTGCGCACCGCCACCGCGCTCACCGTGGTCGCGGCCCTGGTGCCGACCCTCGTGCTCGGGACCGGCGAGGCCTCGTTGACGGACCTGGTGCCGCTGGTCGGCGGCGCCGCCCTGCTCCTGGTGATCGTCCTGCTGTTCCGCTACGCCGCCCGCCCCTGGGCCGCCGCGGTGGACGAGGCCACTCCCGCCGCACCGCGCCTCCACCGGTAGCCGCCCCGAGCGCGGGTGGCTGGTCGTCCTCGACGCGAGGGCTCGGCGACCCTCGACCTGCCTCCTCCCCGCGGTTAGCGTGGGAGGCCCCGGGAAGGACAGGTCCGTGGGAGCTCTGGCACCTCGACTCCACCGGCGGGGCGTGCTCGCCGGGGGGCTGGCTGCGGGCGCCAGCGCCTGCACCCCGAGCCGCGGGACCCGGGCCGACGCTCGGCCGAACGTCGTCTGGATCATCACCGACGACATGTCCGCCCGCGAGCTCGCGCACCTGCCCCGGGTGCGGCGTTCGCTGGTCCGGGGCGGGGCCACCTTCGGCCAGGGCTACGCCGCCGTGCCGTGGTGCGGCCCGGCGCGGGTCAGCATGCTCACCGGGCTCTACCCCCACAACCACGGCTGCACCACCAACCAGACGCTGCCGGACTTCCGCGCGACCGGCCTGGACCAGGACACCGTCGGCACCCGCCTGCAGGCCGCGGGCTACGCCACCGGCTACTTCGGCAAGTTCATGAACTGGCACGGCGAGGATCCCCACTACGTGGCCCCGGGCTGGGACCGGTTCGTGGCCCTGTTCGGGCGCGCCCGCGGCGTCGTCCCGATCGCCTACGACGGCACCGTGGAGCACGTCCCGACGCGCTACGGGTCGGGCGACCAGGTCGTCGCCCGGGACCTCCGCACCTTCGTCGCCGAGAACGCCCGTCGCCCCTTCTTCGTGGTGTTCGCCCCGACGAACCCGCACGCTCCCTACCTCGCGAGCCGGGCCCACCGGCACGCCTACGACGACGTCGGCTGGGACCCGCCCGCCCTCAACGAGGCGGACCTGAGCGACAAGCCGAGCTGGATGCGCGACCTCCCGGTGCTCGACCCCGCGGCGCTGCGCACGATCTGGGAGCGCAAGCTCGAGGAGCTCCAGGACACCGACGACCAGATCGACCGGATCCTCGCGACGCTCACGGCGCACCGGGTCCGGCGCCGGACGGTGGTCGTGCTGGTCTCCGACAACGGCTACCTGCTCGGCGAGCACCGGCTCTTCGGCAAGTCCCACCCCTACGAGGAGGCCACGCGCCTCCCCTTCGTCGTCCGCGGGCCCGGTGTCCGGCCCGGCCGGATGCCGGCGCTCGTCTCGCAGGTGGACCTGATGCCGACCACCCTCGCCGTGGCCGGGCTCGACCCGTACGCCGGGCGCCCGGTCGACGGGCGCGACCTCCTGCCCTCCCTGCGGACCGGCGACTGGTCCGGCTGGCGGACCCGGCTGCTCGTCGAGAACCCCGACGCCGGGTGGGCGTCGCTGCGCGAGGGCGACGACGTGTTCGTCGACCACCACGTGCTCGGGGAGCGCGAGCTCTACGACCTGGCCACCGACCCGCACCAGCTGCACAGCCGGGTCGGTCCCCGGGCCGACGCCTACGCCGAGGTGCTGCTGCGCCTTCGCACCGCGAGCGGCGCGGAGCTCAGGTCGCTGGAGGCCTGAGGCCGGGCGGAAATGGCGTCGGCCCGCCCGATCGAGGAGATC
>JAEZKN010000294.1 GCA_023415395.1 Actinomycetes bacterium | reverse complement strand
GCCGGCTACGTCATCGCCCGGCTCGGCCACATCCCCGAGGTCGGTGAGCAGGTCGGCATCGAGGGCGGCACGCTGGAGGTCACGGCGATGTCCGGCACCCGGATCACCACGCTCGCGTTGCACCTGGACGAGTGCGACGACGCCCCTCCGGGGGCCGACGCCTAGGCTGGACCAATGGCGCACGCCGTGGACACCTCGCTGGAACCGGCGTACCTCAGCTGGGTGCGGGGTGCCGACATCGCCGCCAAGGCTGCGCTCGTCGTGCTGCTCGCGACCGCGTTCCTGACCCCGGACCTGGGCAACATGCGCGAGAAGGCCGCGTTCGCGCGGGCGGTCGGCTACCCGGCGATGGCCTTCGCGCTGGCGGCGTTCTGGCTCCTGTTCCGCAAGGACCGCCCGTTCCCGTGGGTGGCGGACTTCCTCATCACGCTGACCTGCTTCACCGACATCCTGGGCAACCGCCTCGACCTCTACGACTCCATCCGGTGGTTCGACGACTGGATGCACTTCGCCAACACCGGCATCTTCGCGGCGGCGGCCGTCCTGCTGACGCTCCCCGCCGACGCGACCTTCCCCGAGACGCTCGAGCGAGCGCTGGCCATCGGGGTCACCGCGGCGGTGGGCTGGGAGATCGCGGAGTACTTCGCCTTCCTGCGGATCTCCTCCGAGCTCCCGCACGCGTACGCCGACACGCTGGGCGACCTCGGCCTCGGGACGCTGGGAGTGGTCTGCGCGGCGGTCGTCGTCTACCGGGGCCGCTCGGCCGGCCGCCCGGCCGGGTGACGGCGGCCTAGCCTGTTGCTCGGGGAGGAGTGACATGGACTTCAGGCAGCTCGAGTACTTCCGGGTGGTCGTCGAGGCGGGCTCGGTGTCCCGCGCCGCGAAGCGCCTCCACCTCACGCAGCCGCCGGTGAGCATCGCCATCTCCAAGCTGGAGAAGGAGCTGGGGGTCCAGCTGCTGGAGCGCACCGCCAAGGGGGTGGTCCCCACGGCGGCGGGGCTGTTCCTGCTCGCCGAGGGCGGACAGCTCCTCGCCGGCCGCGACCGGCTCACGCGCCAGCTGGCCCTGATGGGGGACGGAGCCATCGGAGAGCTCCGCGTCGGCGTCGAGCCGATGGTGGTCAGCGAGCTGATCGCCGAGGTGGTCGGGGCGTTCGTGGAGTCCGCGCCGGGGGTGCACGTCAGCCTGACCGACGCCGCGCCCGACATCCTGCTGCAGGGCGTCAGGACCGGGGAGCTGGACCTCGCGTGCGTGCCGTTCGGCCCGGACCAGTTCGCCGACTTCGTCACCGAGTTCTGCGAGTTCGAGCTGCTCGGCCGGATCCCGGTCCAGCTCGCCGTGCCGGCCGCCCGCCGGCGCGAGGCCCACCCCGGTGCGCGCGGGTGGGGCCGATGGGTCGTGCCGTACCGCTTGGCCGCGTTCGACGGCTTCCCCGAGGCGATCGAGGCCGCACTCCGCGACGACCCGACCTTCGACACGATCGAGGTGTCCACCCCGCAGACGTCCGTCGGGTTCGTCGCCGCCGGCCTCGGGGTGGCGCTGGTCACCGAGCGCATGGTCAAGGGCCACCCGGAGGTCGCCGCGCTCTGGGCACCGGACTGGGTCCCCGACATGGGGGTGTCCCTGCTCTGGCGGCGCGGCGCCGAGGTCACGCCGCTGATGTCGCGCTGGTTCGAGGCCAGTCGCGCGGTGGCCCAGACCCGGCTGGTGACCGGGGACTCATATGCCGCGATGAATACCCCCGACGAAGAACTCGAATAGCGCTGTCCAGCCTTCGGCACCCCTAGTCTCACGATGTGAACGGGAATCTCGTCGAAATCGGACCATTCGGCACGCGTCGTCCAGCCCGGGGCCGAGTCCGATCCCGGGGACGTTCCCGCAGGTCAGCGCGCTGGAGGCCGCCGGCGTGAGCCGCGTCCGGCGCCCACCCGGGTCGGACGAGCGCGGGCCGCCGGGTCGTTGTCAAGACCTCGGGCAGGCTGTTTTCGGCGCTCGACGACTTGTGAGGCTCCCGGCGAGCCGGTCGGGAGACCTGGCTCACCCGTGCAACCGAGTTGGAGAGCCACGCATGAGCGAGCTGTTGATCAAGGACGACGCCACCGAGGCGGGAACCGGCCTCGTGCCCTTCACGGGCGAGGAGTACCTCGCCAGCCTCAATGACGGACGCGAGGTGTGGATCTACGGCGAGCGCGTCGAGAACGTCGCCGAGCACCCGGCGTTCCGGAACTCCGCCCGGATGATCGCGCGGATGTACGACGCGCTGCACGACCCGGCGCGGAAGGACATCCTGACCATGCCGACCGAGTGGGGTGGCTTCACCCACCGGTTCTTCCGCGCTGCGAACAGCGTCGAGGAGCAGGTCGCGGCCCGCGACGCGATCGCGGAGTGGCAGCGGATCACGTGGGGCTGGATGGGTCGCTCGCCCGACTACAAGGGCTGCTTCCTGGGCACCCTCGGCGCCAACTTCGACTTCTACCGGGGGTACGAGGACAACGCCCTGGCCTGGTACCGCAAGGCGCAGGAGCGGACCTACTACATCAACCACGCGATCATGAACCCGCCGGTCGACCGCGCCGACGGCGCCGAGGCCGGCAAGGACGTCTTCATGCGCGTGGTCCGCGAGGACGCCGACGGGATCTACGTGTCGGGAGCCAAGGTGGTCGCCACCGGCTCGGCCCTGACCCACTACACGTTCGTCGGTCACGTCGGCCAGGTCGCGATCCAGGACCCGGCGTACTCCCCGGTGTTCATCACGCCGACCAACGCCCCGGGGGTGAAGCTCATCTGCCGCACCTCGAACGAGTACCGCGCCGCGGTGCTGGGCAGCCCCTTCGACTACCCGCTCTCCAGCCGGGTCGACGAGAACGACGCCATCCTCGTCTTCGACGAGGTGTTCGTCCCGTGGGCGAACGTCTTCATCCACAACGACCTCGAGCAGGCCAACCGCTACAACGTGCACTCCGGGTACCTCGAGCGCGCCTCGCTCCACGGCTGCACGCGCTTCGCCGTCAAGCTCGACTTCCTCGTCGGCCTGCTGTCCAAGGCCCTCGACGTCACCGGCGCCGGCGAGTTCCACGGCGTGAAGTCCCAGCTCGGCGAGGTGATCGCCTGGCGCAACACCTTCTGGGCGCTGTCGGACGCGATGGCCAAGAGCGGGGTGCCGTGGAAGAACGGCATGGTCCGGCCCGACCCCCACTTCGCCGGCGCCTACCGGGTGATGAACCAGCTGGCGATGCCGAAGATCAAGAACATCATCGAGCAGGTGGTCGCCAGCGGGCTGATCTACCTCAACTCGCACTCCAGCGACTTCAAGACGCCGGAGATCAGCGGCTACCTCAGCACCTACCTGCGTGGCACCAACGGG
The DNA here is from genome assembly GCA_023415395.1 of Actinomycetes bacterium. Lineage (GTDB taxonomy): Bacteria > Actinomycetota > Actinomycetes > Propionibacteriales > Nocardioidaceae > Nocardioides. The sequence continues at coordinate 4,442 of JAEZKN010000294.1, read as the reverse complement.
ATCACGGCCGAGGAGCGGGTCAAGGTGATGAAGCTGCTGTGGGACTCGATCGGCACCGAGTTCGGCGCCCGGCACGAGCTGTACGAGATCAACTACATCGGCAGCAACGACGTGACCCGGCAGACCAACCTCTTCGCCGCGCTCGGCACCGGTCTCCTGGAGGACTGCCGCCAGTTCGCGCAGTCGGCCATGGACGACTACGACCTCGACGGCTGGACGGTGTCCGACCTGGTCGCGCCGGACGACGTCAGCATCCTCGGACGCTGACCACCGGCCGGCAAAGAGGCAGCAGAGAGGCAGCAGAGAGGCAGGCATGGCTACCGCGATCGACTGCGCCCAGGTCACCTACGAGATCCCCGACCTGGAGCTCCAGGAGAGGTTCCTCACGGCGTTCGGCATGACGCGCGCCGAGGGGAGCGACGAGAACACCCTCTACATGCGTGGCACGGGGACCCAGCACCACATCCACGTCAGCCGCAAGGCGCCCCGGCAGCGCTTCGTCGGGGCGTCCATCCAGATGGCGACCCGCGCCGACCTCGACGAGCTGGCGGCCCTCCCCGGGTCCTCGCCGGTGCAGGAGTCGACCGAGCCCGGTGGTGGCGACGAGGTCGTGATGCACACGCCCGACGGCATCGAGATCAAGGCGATCTGGGGGCGGGCGACCGCTGAGGAGCTCCCGGACCGGGCGCCGTTCAAGTTCAACACCCTCACCGAGAAGCCGCGGGTCGCGGAGTCGGTCCGGATCAGCACCGCGCCGTGCACCGTCGCTCGCCTGGGGCACTTCGTGCTCCACGTCAGCGACCACGACGCGACCGTCGCCTGGCTGATGGAGCGGTTCAACTTCCTGCCCTCGGACTACATGGTCCCGCCGGGGACCGACGACCCGCCGTACGGCACCTTCCTGCGGCTGGACCTCGGCGACCAGCTCGTCGACCACCACTTCCTGCTGGTCCTGCAGTCGGACTGGGTCGGCGTCCACCACAGCGCGTTCGAGGTGCTCGACCTCGACGCGGTGATGTCGGCGCACGACTACCTGCTCCAGGAGGGGTTCGCCCTGGACGTGGGGGTCGGGCGGCACCGGCTGGGCAGCCAGGTCTTCGACTACTGGAAGGACCCGCACGGCTTCCGGATCGAGCACTACACCGACGGTGACGTGGTCGACGCCAGCCACCGGCCCACCACGTTCAACGGCACCGCGAGCGAGACCACGCAGTGGGGCAACCGGCCGCCGCTGGAGTTCTTCCAGTGAGCCCGCAGGAGGTCGCAGCCCTCGGCCTGCTGCGCGAGGTGGGCACGGCCAACGTCGCCAACGCCCTCTACGCCCGCGGCTTCGCGAACGTGGTCCTCCAGGGCGTGACGCCGCTCGTCGAGGGTCAGGAGCAGCTGGTGGGGCCGGCCTACACGCTGCGGTTCATCCCGGCCCGCGAGGACCTGGACTCCATGGCGGAGTACGGCAAGGAGACCAACCTCCACCGCCGGGCGATCGAGGAGGCGCCCCCCGGCTCGGTGCTGGTCATCGACGCCTTCGGCTCGACGCGTGCCTCGTCGATGGGCGACATGATGGCCACCCGGCTGCGCCACCGCGGCGTCGCGGGGGTCGTGACCGACGGCGGCTACCGCGACACCGCGGGGATCGCGGCGACCGGCCTGCCCTGCTACCAGGCGGGCAACGCCACGCCGGCCACGCCGATCGCTCTGCACCCAGTCGCGCTCGACGAGCCCGTCGGGTGCGCGGGCGTCGCGGTCTTCCCCGGCGACATCGTCGTGGGGGACCGGGACGGGGTCGCGGTGATCCCGCGGCACCTCCTCGTCGAGGTCGCGGACGCGGCGTACCAGGCCCACGAGTACGAGCAGTTCGCCGAGCTGCAGGTCCGGGCCGGCCGCTCCATCTTCGGCGTGTTCCCGGCGACCCCCGAGAGCCGGACCGAGTTCGACGACTGGGTGGCCGCCGGCCGCCCCACCCCTGAGGAGAACGCATGACGGAGGTCACCGAGACCACGATGAAGTCGCTCGAGCTGCTCATCCACGGCACCGAGCTCGTCGAGGACCAGTGGATCGACTACCCCGAGTACGGCTTCCGCCAGTACTTCCTGTTCAAGAACGAGGAGACCGGGGCCAGCATCGCGCTGCTCGAGTACGAGCCGGGCGGGCGGATCCCCACCAAGCACATCCACGCCTCGAACCAGTTCATGTACTGCCTCGAGGGCGACTACGAGTACACCGACTCCGGCAAGCGGCTGCGCCCCGGGTCCTTCTACATGAACCCGAAGGACCACCCGCACGGCCCGACCCTCGCCCACGAACGCAGCGTGCTGATCGAGATCTACGACGGCCCGCACTACTACGAGAAGCCCGAGTACCACACCGACGAGACCATCGGCGACTTCCTCGCCAAGGACCAGGCATGAGCGCCGCGAACGGGAGCACCAGCACCATGACCGACCAGAGGTTCGACACCGCGGCGGCGCTGGCCGCCTTCGGGCTCGACCAGATCCACTCGGGGACCTACTGCGCCGCCACCGGCTGGGGGCCGGTCGAGGGCCGGGACCTCATCGACGCCGAGTGCCCCGCCGACGGCGTCGTCGTGGCGCGCATCGCCGCGTCGACGGCCGCGGACTACGAGCAGGTGGTCGCGACGGCGACCAGCGCGCAGGAGCGCTGGCGCGACGTCCCGGCGCCCCGGCGGGGTGAGCTCGTCCGCCGGATCGGCCAGCTCATCGAGGAGAACATCGACGCGCTCGCGGCGATCATCTGCCTGGACACCGGCAAGTCGGTGGCCGAGGCCACGGGCGAGCTCAAGGAGTCGGTGGACATGTCGGTCCTGGCTGCGGGCCAGGCACGGATGCTCTACGGCTACACCCAGCAGTCCCAGCGCGTCGACCACCGGATGTACGACCAGTGGCTGCCGCTCGGCGTGGTCGGGATCATCAGCGCCTACAACTTCCCCGCGGCCGTGTGGGCCCAGAACGGGTTCCTCTCCGCGATCGCCGGCAACACCGTCGTCTGGAAGCCCAGCCCGAAGGTGCCGCTGACGGCCATCGCCGTGCAGCAGCTGGTCAACCGGGCCGCGGAGGAGCTGGGCCATCCCGGCGTCTTCTCGCTCTACCTGCCCGCCGACGACGCCGACGCCGAGCGGATGGTCGCCGACCCGCGGATGGCGATGATCTCGTTCACCGGCTCCACCGGCGTGGGCAAGAAGGTCGCCGCGATCGTCGGGTCGACCCTCGGTCGTCGCTACCAGCTCGAGTGCTCGGGCAACAACGGCTGCATCGTCGACGAGACCGCCGACCTCGACCTCGCCGCCAAGGCCCTGACCTTCGGCGTCGTCGGCACCACCGGACAGCGCTGCACCAGCACCCGCCGGGTCATCGCGCACGTCGACATCGCCGAGGCGCTCGTGGCGAAGATGAAGCAGGCCTTCGACCAGATCCCGGTCGGCGACCCGCGTGACCCCGACAGCGTCGTCGGCCCGCTGATCGACGCCGCCGCCGTCGACCAGTATCGACGCGTCCTGGAGCGGGCCACCGCCCAGGGAGCCACCGTGGCCTACGGCGGCCGGGTCCTGGACCGCCCGGGCCTCTACGTCGAGCCGGCCATCGTCACCGACGTGAAGCCGGACTTCGAGATCGCCCAGGAGGAGACGTTCGCCCCGATCGTCTCGGTGCTGACCTACGAGACGCTCGACGAGGCGATCCGGATCCACAACGAGGTCGCCCAGGGGCTCGCCTCCGGCATGCACTCGACCAACCTCACCCACATCGAGACCTTCCTCTCCGCTCGCGGCAGTGACTGCGGGATCGTCCGCATCAACATGGGGACCACCGGCGCGGACGTCGGTGCCGCGTTCGGTGGCGAGAAGGAGACCGGCGGCGGCCGCACCGCGGGATCGGACGCCTGGAAGGGCTTCATGCGCCGCCAGTCGGTGTGCGTGAACTGGGGCGGGACCTCCGCCTGGGACCACCTGATCGAGCTGTGAGGAGCCCGGAGATGACTGACCACACCCTGACCAACAAGAAGCAGCGGATCCGGTCCGCGGCGGTGCGCGAGCCCGCCGACGGGCTCTGGTCGAACTGCTACCGGATCGGCGACCTCGTCCTCGTGTCCGGCATGACGGCCCGCGCCGAGGACGGCGAGACCGTCGTCGGCGACGAGCTCGCGCAGGCCCGGGTCGTGTTCACCAAGATCAAGAACCTCGTCGAGGCCGCCGGCGGGCAGATGGACGACGTGGTCAAGATGACGATCTACGTCACCGACATCAGCCGCAACCGTGCCGTGTGGGAGGCGCGCCGGGAGTTCTTCTCCGGTGACTTCCCTGCGTGCACCCTCGTCGAGGTCTCCGCCCTCGCGAAGCCCGAGATCCTCCTGGAGATCGAGGCGATGGCCGTCGTCGGCTGCAGCGCCGACTGACCAGCTCCACCCCTCCGCCCCGCAACCCCCCCCCC
>JAEZKN010000484.1 GCA_023415395.1 Actinomycetes bacterium | reverse complement strand
CGGCGCGCCGGCCGACGGCGTGCACGAAGGAGAGGTGGAGCAGGTGCATCTGCAGGCAGACCTCGTCGGCGATGCGGACCAGGGCCGAGTGCGAGAAGGCGCTGAAGTCGAGGTCGGAGAGCAGGGGACCGGAGTAGTCCGGGGCACCGTCGTCGGACGGATCGATCGGGTCGAGCGGCAGCGTGGCGGCCCGCGTCCTCTCGATCACGTGATACGCCGGCAGCGGGCTGACCGGCGGGTGCGACTCGTCGATGGTGACCGTCCACGCGCAGTGCGGCCGCCGGTCGGACCGGACGTCGGCCGGCGGGCGCGGCGGCCGGTGCACCGGCCGCACCTGCGCCCTCGGGTTGGTCGCGACCGCGGTGGCGTCGAAGGTCGGGTCCTCGATGTCGTGGCACATCGACCGGACGTAGGCCTCACCCATCGGCTCGACGTCGAGGAGCGCACCGCAGTGGTCGAGGTGGAACGTGCCGTGCCACGGGTCCTGGACCTCGTAGCGGAAGTCCATGAACTGCGGGGGAGCGCCGATGTCGAGCTGCAGGCCCTTGAAGATCGTGACCACGTCGGTGCCCTCGTACCCGAGCGCGCGCTGCATCCGCCGGGTGTAGACCGGGCTGGCGCCGGCCCACTCCTCGATGGCCACCCGGGCCATCTCCTCGCGCCCGAAGGCCGAGATGCACCACGCCATCCCGGAGCGGTCGATGAGCTGCCCGACCAGGAGGAGCTCGGGGACCAGGGTGGCCAGCTCGGCTCGGTCCAGGCGCGCGTAGGTGCTCGGCATGTCGCTCCCGTCGGCATACTAGAACGTGTTGCACCCTACTCCGGGGTGGCCTAGTTTGACACGCGTCAGCCGCGGGCGAGCCCAGGGAGGACCGGCATGGCGGAGACGATCCAGCAGCTGCTGCGGGAGCGGGCCGAGGACGACGGTGTCGCGATCCGCCACGGCGAGGGCACCTGGACCTGGCGCGAGCACGTGGCCGAGGCGTCGGCCGTCGCGGGGGCGCTCATCGGCGTGGCCGACCCGGACCGGCCGCTCCACGTCGGCACCCTGCTCGGCAACACTCCCGACATGCTGGTCGCCATGGCCGCGGCCGGGCTCGGCGGCTACACCCTGTGCGGCATCAACACCACCCGCCGCGGGGACGGGCTGCTCCAGGACCTGCGCCGCGCCGAGGTGCAGCTCCTCGTGACCGACGCCGAGCACCGACCCCTCCTCGAGGGCCTGGACCTGGCCGGTGTCCGCGTCCTCGACACGTCGTCACCGGAGTGGGCTGGGCTGGTCGCGGGCGCCCAGGGCCCGGGGCTGACGCCGCACCGCGAGGTCGAGGCGATGGACACCTTCATGATGATCTTCACCTCCGGCACCAGCGGTGACCCGAAGGCGGTGCAGGTCAGCCACCTGATGGTGCTCTTCTCCGGCCTCAACCTCCAGGGCCGCTTCGAGCTCACGCCGGCCGACGTCTGCTACGTCGCCATGCCGCTCTTCCACTCCAACGCGGTGGTCGCGGGCTGGAGCCCCGCCGTCTGTGCCGGCGCGACGATCGTCCCGGCCAGGTTCAGCGCCTCCCGATTCCTCGCCGACGTCCGGACCTACGGCGTGACGTACATGAACTACGTCGGCAAGCCGCTCGCCTACGTGCTGGCGACGCCCGAGCAGGCCGACGACGCGGACAACTCCCTGCGGGTGGCCTTCGGCAACGAGGCCAGCGACCGCGACATCGACGAGTTCAGCCGACGGTTCGGCTGCGACGTGTGGGACGGCTTCGGCTCGACCGAGCTCGCGGTCATCATCACCCGTGAGCCGGGCACCCCGCCGGGCTCGATCGGGAAGGGCTTCGAGGGCGTGGCGGTCTACGACCCCGAGACCGTCACCGAGTGCGCGGTCGCGGAGTTCGACGCCGACGGCAGGCTCGTCAACGCCGACGCCGCGGTGGGGGAGCTGGTCAACACCACGGGCGGCGGCTACTTCCAGGGCTACTACAACGACCAGCAGGCCAACGACGAGCGGATGCGCCGCGGCATGTACTGGTCCGGGGACCTCGCCTACCGCGACGCCGACGGCTGGATCTACCTCGCCGGACGCACCGCGGACTGGATGCGCGTCGACGGCGAGAACCTCGCCGCGGCACCGATCGAGCGGGTGCTCCAGCGCCTCGAGGCGATCAACCGGGTCGCGGTCTACGCGGTGCCCGACGAGCACGTCGGCGACCAGGTGATGGCGGCGGTGGTGCTCCAGGACGACGCCTCGCTCACCCCCGAGGAGCTGGAGACCTTCCTCGCGGGCCAGGCCGACCTCTCCGCGAAGGCCTGGCCGCGCTTCGTGCGGATCGCACCAGACCTCCCCAGCACGGCGACCAACAAGGTCCTCAAGCGCGAGCTCGCCGCCCAGGGCCCGGTCGCCGGGAACGGCGAGCTCTGGGTCCGCGAGCCGCGCGGCACGGCGTACGTCCCAGAAGCCACGATCCCGGCCTGACGACCGGTAGCCTCGTCGGCGACATCGGCCGGGAGGGTGCGCACATGGCGACGTCGCTGGAGACACGTGTGCCTGACGCGCGCCCGCGGCACCGCGCAGAGCGGCCGCCCCGGTCCTTCCGGCGGGCGAGGACGCTCGCCGGTGCTCTGGGCGTGACCGTGCTGGGCGCGGCGCTGCCGGGCGCCGGCTACCTGTGGACCCGCCGCCGGCTCGGCTGGGCGGTGCTGCTCTCGACGCTCGCCGGGGTGGGGGCGCTCGCCTGGACCGCCCGTGACCTGCGGACGATCGCCGACGTCGCCTTCGACCCGACCCGGATGCGCGTCGCCGCGGCGCTGATCGCCACGGTCTTCGTGGTGTGGGCCTTCACGGTCGTCACCACCTACCTGATGGCGCGCCCGCGCGGGATGAACCGGCTCGAGCAGGGCATGGGCGCGCTCGTCGTGACGCTGCTCTGCGTGCTCGTGGCGCTGCCGGCGGTGCAGGGCGTGCGCTACGCCACCACCACCGCGCACTTCGTCGACACGGTCTTCGACGACGAGCAGAACGCCACGCTTCCCGAGGGCGTGACCGAGGAGGACCCCTGGGCGGGGCACGACCAGGTCAACGTGCTGCTGCTCGGGGGTGACGGCGGGGTCGGCCGCACCGGCATCCGCACCGACTCGGTGATCCTGCTGAGCATGAACACGCGGACCGGCAAGTCGGTGATGTTCAGCCTCCCGCGCAACATGATGAACGCGCAGTTCCCGGAGGACAGCCCGCTGCACGACGTCTTCCCGGACGGCTTCCGGGGCGAGGGCGACCCGGCCGGCTGGATGCTCAACGCGGTCTACGGCCAGGTGCCGGCGCTCTACCCGGGCATCCTGGGGGAGTCCGACAACGAGGGCGCCGACGCCATCAAGCAGGCGGTCGCCGGCTCGCTCGGCACCCACGTCGACTACTACCTGCTGATCAACCTGCTCGGCTTCCAGCAGCTCGTCGACGCCATCGGCGGCGTCACGGTCAACATCAACGAGCCGGTCGCGATCAACGGCAACACTGACCTCGGCATCCCGCCGACCGGCTACCTCGAGCCCGGACCGGACCAGCACCTCGACGGGTTCCACGCGCTGTGGTTCTCCCGTGGCCGGTGGGGCTCGGACGACTACGAGCGGATGGAGCGCCAGCGCTGCATGGTCGACGCGATCGTCGAGGAGGCCGACCCGCTGAACGTGCTGCGCCGCTACCAGGCGCTCGCGAAGGCGGGCGAGGAGATCTTGCGCACCGACATCCCGCGCAAGCTGATGCCGGCCTTCGTCGACCTGGCCCTCAAGGTCAAGGAGCGGAAGATGCGCTCGATCGCCTTCGTCTCCTCCGACAAGTTCTTCTCGGGTGACCCCGACTTCACCTGGATGCAGGAGGTCGTCGCCAAGGCGCTCGCGCCCAAGCGGGGCAAGGGTGGGAGCGCCCAGGACGACCCGGGCACCGCGGTCAAGGCCGACGACGCCTGCGCCTACGACCCCGAGGGGTGACCCCGACCGGGCCGACCGAGCCGGCGATCCGACCTACCGGACCGTCAGGTCCCGGGAGTACGACGCCTGGCTGACCGCGGCGCTGCCGGTGTAGCGCACCGTGAGCTTGCGCTGGCCCGGCTTCAGGCCCCGGAAGACGGCCTTGGCGGTGCCGTTGCTGCGCAGCTCGACGACCTGCTTGACCCCCGCGATGCGCACGACCACCGGGCCGGCGACCGTCTCGACACCGGGCGCGGTCACGGTGACCGTCACCTTGATCCGCTTCTTGACCCGCTCGACCTGGACCTTGAGGTTCGGATCGGTCTTGACCGGCGTAGTGGCGGGGGAGTCGATCGTGGAGGTCGCATAGCCGGCGCGGGCCACGGTGACCCGGGCCGACACCCGGGCGCCGAGGTCGAGGTTCGTGAGCTGGTAGGTGGGGCCGGTGGCGTTGAGGACGGGCTCGCCGTCGCGCAGCCACTGGAGCGACACGGTGGCGTCC
>JAEZKN010000478.1 GCA_023415395.1 Actinomycetes bacterium | reverse complement strand
TGGTCGAGTAGCCCCCGCGACTGAGGAACGAAGTCGCGGACCAGGGCGTATCGAGACCCAGCCGCCCTCCCCAGACAACACGATCTCACCCGCCGTCTCCACGACAGGAAGACAGATGAGCACCAGCACCGACCAGCAGACCGCCGTCCGCTACGACAAGGACGCCGACGGCATCGTCACCCTCACGCTCGACGACCCCACCGCGAGCGCGAACACCATGAACGAGCTCTACCAGGAGTCGATGGCCGCCGCCGTGCAGCGGCTCTACGACGAGCTGGCCGCCGACCCCGACAGCGTCACCGGCGTGGTGGTGGCCAGCGCGAAGAAGACCTTCTTCGCCGGCGGCAACCTCAAGAACATGGTGCAGGCGACCCAGGAGGACGCCGCGTCGGTGTTCGCCATGGGCGAGGCGATCAAGGCCAGCCTCCGCAAGCTCGAGCTCTTCCCCAAGCCGGTCGTCGCGGCGATCAACGGCGCCGCCCTCGGTGGCGGCTTCGAGATCTGCCTGGCCACCAACCACCGCATCGCCGTCGACGACGACTCCGTCAAGATCGGCCTGCCCGAGTCGACGCTCGGTCTGCTGCCGGGCGGTGGCGGCGTCACCCGCATCGTCCGTCTCCTCGGCCTCCAGGCCGGCCTGATGGACGTGCTGCTCACCGGCACGCAGTTCAAGCCGAGCGCCGCGCAGGAGAAGGGGCTGGTCGACGAGCTGGTCGCGACCCGCGAGGAGCTGGTCCCGGCCGCGAAGGCGTGGATCAAGGCCAACCCCGACGAGCACCAGAACCCGTGGGACAAGCCCGGCTACAAGATGCCCGGCGGCTCGCCGACCTCGAAGGCGCTGGCCGGCTTCCTGCCGGCCTTCCCCGCCCTGCTGCGCAAGCAGACCAAGGGCGCGGTCTACCCGGCCCCGCGCGCGATCCTGTCCGCGGCCGTCGAGGGTGCGGGTCTCGACTTCGACACCGCGTCGCGGATCGAGTCGCGCTATCTGACGAACCTGATCGTGAACCAGGGCTCGAAGAACATGATCCAGGCGTTCTTCTTCGACCTGCAGGCCATCAACGCCGGCAAGCTGCGCCCCGAGGGCGTCGAGCCCTTCAAGGCCACGAAGGTGGGTGTGCTCGGTGCCGGCATGATGGGTGCCGGCATCGCCTACTCCTGCGCCCGTGCGGGCATGCAGGTCGTGCTCAAGGACGTCGCCCAGGAGGCCGCGGAGAAGGGCAAGGCCTACTCCGAGAAGATCAACGCCAAGGCGATCTCCCGGGGCAGGCTGACCGAGGAGAAGTCCCAGGAGCTCCTGGACCGGATCACGCCGACCGCGGACCCGGCCGACCTGGCGGGCTGCGACCTGGTGATCGAGGCGGTCTTCGAGGACCCGTCGCTCAAGCAGCAGGTCTTCGCCGAGGTCGCGCCGTACGTCAACGCCGACGCGCTGCTGTGCTCCAACACCTCCACGCTGCCGATCACCGAGCTCGCCGCGGGCGTCGACCGCCCGGCCGACTTCATCGGCCTGCACTTCTTCTCGCCCGTGGACAAGATGCCGCTGGTCGAGATCATCAAGGGCAAGGAGACCTCCGACGTCGCGCTGGCCAAGGCCTACGACGTCGTCCAGCAGATCCGGAAGACGCCGATCGTCGTCAACGACAGCCGCGGCTTCTACACCTCCCGCGTCATCGGCACCCAGGTCATGGAGGGCCTGGCCATGCTCGGTGAGGGCGTGCACCCGGTGTCGATCGAGCGCGCGGCGACCTCGGCCGGCTACCCGGTCGGTCCCCTCCAGCTCACCGACGAGCTCAACATGGAGCTGATGGTCAAGATCCAGAAGGCGAACGCCGACGCCGCTGCCCGTGAGGGTCGCGAGTGGGTGCCGTCCGCGGGTGAGCAGGTCGTGGCGACGATGATCGAGCTCGGCCGTCCGTCGCGCCTCAAGGGCGCCGGCTTCTACGAGTACGACGAGTCCGGCAAGCGCCAGGGCATCTGGCCCGGTCTGGCCGAGACGTTCCCGGTCGCGGCGGAGCAGATCCCGATCGAGGACATGCGCGAGCGCATGCTCTTCATCGAGGCACTCGAGACCGCGAAGTGCTTCGAGGAGGGCGTGATCGAGTCCGCGGCCGCCGCGAACATCGGCTCGATCATGGGCATCGGCTTCCCGGCCCTGACCGGTGGTGCCGCGCAGTTCATGCAGGGCTACCAGGCGCGCTCGGAGCGCGGGGACGGCGAGGTCGGGCTCACGGCCTTCGTGGCACGTGCCGACGAGCTGGCCGAGGCCTACGGCGAGCGGTTCCGCCCCACGGCGTGGCTGCGCGACCTCGCGGCGTCGAACGGGTCGTTCCCCGCCTGACGTCGTACGGCGCTCCGGCCCGTGCCGCTCAGGCCGGGCTGGAGCGCCCCACGGTGAGCGTGGGCCGCAGCCGGCGGAAGACCGGCGTGCCGGACTCCGAGCCGTCCTCGCCCAGCGTCCGCACCGCCTGGGCGATCCGCTCGGCCGGCTGCCGCACGGTGGTCAGGTCCGGGTGGGCCCGCCGGGTGGCCACCCCGACGCCGTCGAACCCGATGACGCGGAAGTCCTCGGGCACCCGCCGCCCCAGCGACTGGAGCCGGTGCATGAGCCCGACGGCGATGACGTCGGCCGCCGTGACGACGGTGCCGGTGCGCCACCCGTCCTCGACGAGCTGCTCGGCCGCCGCCTGTCCCCAGGCCAGGTCGAAGGAGCCGAGCAGGGCCGGCGTCGCGGACCCGAAGAGGCGGGCGAAGGCGTCGAGGCGCTCGTGGGCCGAGGACGACTCCGGCCGGGCGCCGACGTAGACCAGCGGCTGCCGCTCGAGGTCCACGCCGGCGAGGTGCTCGTGGACCAGGCGCATCCCGCGCCGGTTGTCGACGCCGACGAAGTGCGCCGGGGTGCCGGGCACCCGGCGGTCCAGCTGCACGGTGGCGACGGCCGAGGCCGCGAGGTGGATGGTGGGCCCGCTGTCGACCTCGTGCACCGGGATCACCACGAGCGCGTCGACCTGCCGGCCCACGAAGGAGCGCACGCCGCGCTCCTCGGTCTCCAGGGAGCTGTCGGCGCTGGCCACCAGGAGGTCGATGCCGGGCCCGGCGAAGGCCCGCGCGAGGTGCTGGGCGAGACCGGAGAAGAACGGGTTCTCCAGGTCGGGCACGAGCAGGCCCACGGTGGCGGTACGCCGCTGGCGCAGTGCCCGGCCGACCAGGTTGACCCGGTAGCCGAGCTCGGCCGCGGCGTCGAAGACGCGGGTCTGGAGGGCGGGGTCGACGTCGCGGATCCCGTTGAGGGTGCGGGAGACCGTGGCCGGCGAGACCCCGGCCCGGCGCGCCACCTCGGCGACGGTCGCCGGACGGTGGCCGTTGCCGCTCACGAGTGTCTCCTTCGTCCTCCGGACGGATCGTGGCCGGAATGTGACCTAGCCGAGGGCCCCCCGGCCCTTCCCCGCCGGCCTGCCGGGACGCTAGCATCCCCGGAATCTCGGAAAACGATTACCGACGCCAGGAGATTCCGATGAACCTCAGCTCCAACCGTGCCCGCCTCCGTGCGGGTGTCGCCGCGGCCGCGATCCCCGCCCTGCTCCTCGCGGGCTGCAGCACCGGCAACGACTCCGACGACGACAGCAGCGCCGCCGACCGCTCCGGCTCCGACGAGTGCGTGATCGGCATGACCCAGATCAACCAGACCGCCGCGTTCTTCACGCAGATGAACGAGGGCGCCGAGGAGGCGGCGGAGAAGGCGGGCTGCGAGCTCACCATCGCCAACGCCAACAACGACTCCGCCAAGCAGAACAGCGACATCGAGAACTTCGTGTCCCAGGGCGTCACCGGCCTGATCGTGGTCGCGATCGACGTCAACGGCGTCGTGCCGGCCGTCGAGGCCGCCCGCGACAAGGGCATCGCGGTCGTCGCCATCGACGCCGAGCTCCCCGAGGGCGTCGCGGACACCTTCGTGGGCGTCGACAACGAGAAGGCCGGCGCCGAGGCGGCGCAGTGGGTCATCGACGAGGGCCTGGCCGACGGCACGACCTACGGCGTCGTGGACGCGCGCAACTCCTTCATCCAGAACCAGCGCGAGGACAGCTTCCGGGCCGCGGTGGACGAGGCCGGGGCCGAATGGACCCAGAGCGTCAACGGCGACAACGTCCAGGAGAAGGCGGCCACTGCCGCGCAGAACCTGGTCACCGCCCAGACCGACCTCGACTGGGTCTACACCACCGGCGAGCCCGCGACCGTGGGTGCGGTCGCCGCGCTCGACCCCGCCGGCTCCACCAAGGTCATCGGCTGGGACCTGACCGCCGAGGTGATCGCCGGCATCGACAACGGCCTGGTCACCGCGGTCGTCCAGCAGGACCCGCGCCAGGAGGGCGTCGAGGCGGTCAACGAGCTCAAGGCGATCCTCGAGGGCGAGGACCCGGCCGGCTTCATCGACGTCCCGATCACGATCGTGACCAAGGACAACGTCGACGACTTCCGCGACATCTTCAACTGACCTGACGCTCGACCCGACCGACACGACCCGGAGGAAGACCCATGGAGCGACGAACGAGGAGGAGCCGAGGATGACGCCTCGTGTGGAGATGCGCGGCATCCGCAAGCGCTTCGGAGCCCTCGACGTACTGAAGGGGGTCGACCTCCGGGTCGCCGGCGGCGAGGTCATCGGCCTCGTCGGCGACAACGGCGCGGGCAAGTCGACGCTGATGAAGATGCTGGCCGGCGCGGTCACGCCGGACGCCGGCCAGATCCTGATCGACGGCGAGGAGCTCACGGGCACCGGCCCGCGGGCGGCCCGCGCGCACGGGATCGAGATGGTCTACCAGGACCTGGCCCTGTGCAACGACCTCGACGTCGCCAGCAACCTCTTCCTGGGCCGCGAGCGGATCAACCCGATCACGCGCCGCCTGGACCACAAGCGGATGCACGAGGAGGCCGCGGCCGACCTGTCGCGCCTGCACATCCGGATCACCAACACCCACCAGACGGTGGGCAACATGTCCGGCGGCCAGCGCCAGGCGATCGCCATCGCCCGCGCGGTCACCTTCGAGCCGAAGGTGCTCGTCCTCGACGAGCCGACCGCGGCGCTCGCGGCCCGCGAGGTGGAGATGACCCTCCAGCTCATCCGCGACGTCTCGGCGCGCGGGGTGAGCGTCGTGCTCATCACCCACCGCCTCCAGGACCTCTTCGAGGTCGCCGACAGGTTCGTCGTCCTCCACGACGGCCGGTGCCACCGCGAGCTGGCGCCGTCCGAGACCGACCTCGGCGGCCTTGTGACCGCCATGATGGGGAAGTGACCCGATGACCACCCAGGACACCACCGCCACCGCGGGCGCCGCTCCGGGCGGCGGGCGCGCCCGGTTCGACCGGGGCGCGCGCCACGACTTCGTCACCACGCACTTCGGCGTGCTGTCGATCAGCGCCGTCTTCGTCGTGCTCTTCGCGTTCTTCAGCATCCAGGCCGACGCGTTCCTCTCCACCGACAACCTGGTCAACGTCAGCCGGCAGATCGCCCCGACCGTGATCGTCGCGGTGGCCATGACCTTCGTGATCACCACCGGCGCGATCGACCTCTCCGTGGGCTCGATCGTCGGCCTCACCGCCGCGGCGCTGGCGATCTTCGCCGAGTCCGGCAACGCCGTGCTGGCGCTGGCGATGACGCTGGTCATCGGCCTGGGCATCGGCATGATCAACGGTGCGTTGACCGCCTTCGGCAAGCTGCAATCCTTCATCGTGACGCTGGCGGCGCTGACCGCCGTGCGGGGCGTGGCGCTGCTGATCACCGACGGCTACAGCACCCCGATCACCTCCGAGTTCCTGCTGCCGCTGGGCCAGGGCCAGCTGCTCGGCCTCTACACCCCGACGTGGATCGCCATCGCGACCGTCGCGCTCGGGTGGTGGGTCTTCACGCAGACCAAGTTCGGCCGCTACATCGTGGCCGTCGGCTCGAACGCCGAGTCGCTGCGCCGGGCCGGCGTCGACATCCGCCGCATCCAGATGGCGGCGCTGGCCCTGACCGGCCTGGCCGCCGGCCTCGCCGGCGTGATCACGGCCGCGCGCCTCTCCAGCGGCTCCTCGAACTCCGGCACGATGTTCGAGCTCGAGGTGATCACCGCGGTGGTGCTCGGCGGCACGAGCCTGATGGGCGGCCGCGGCTCGATCATCGGCTCCGCGATCGGTGCCCTCACCCTGGGCATCATCAGCAACGGCCTGGTCCTGCTGAAGGTCGACGTCTACTGGGTCCCGATCGTCCAGGGCCTGATCCTGGTCGTCGCGATATTCCTCAACAGCAAGGTCTTCAGCAAGGTGGCAGGGACGAGGTCATGACCACCGAGCCGCAGGTGATGACCGTGCTGGGCCCGATCGGGGTGTCCCAGATGGGCGTCACCCTGACCCACGAGCACATCTTCAACGACGTCTCCTCGTGGACCCATCGCACCGAGTCCCGCGGCTGGGACCCCCAGGAGCTGCACGACCTGCCGGTCACCGAGGACATCCTCTGGGACCTGCGCCAGGACCCGTTCGCGAACGCCGACAACTGCCGGCTCGACGACCTCGACCTCGCGGTCGAGGAGGTGGGCCGGTACGCCGCCCTCGGCGGCCGGACGATCGTGGAGACCAGCAACCTCGCCGCCGGCCGCGACCTGGCCCGGCTGCGCCGGGTCAGCGAGGCGACGGGCGTGTCGATCATCGCCGGCACCGGCTACTACCTCGACGGCGCGCAGCCCGCGGAGGTCAAGGAGCTCAGCGCCGAGCAGATCGCCGAGGTCATCCTGACCGACCTCGCCGAGGGCGAGGACGGCGTCCGCCCCGGCATCATCGGCGAGATCGGCGTGGGCGCCGACTTCACGCCGGCCGAGCGGCGCAGCCTCCACGGTGCGCTCCTGGCCCAGCGCGAGGTCGGCCTGCCCATCCAGGTCCACCTGCCCGGCTGGTTCCGGCTCGGCGGGCAGGTGCTCGACATCGCCGAGGAGCTCGGCGTCGACCCCGGCCGGGTGGTCCTGTGCCACATGGGCCCGTCCGGTGAGGACCTGGCCTACCAGGAGGAGCTGCTGCGTCGCGGCGCCTGGGTGCAGTACGACATGGTCGGCATGGAGGTCTTCTACGCCGACCAGGGCGTGCAGTGCCCCTCCGACGAGCAGAACGCCGCCTGGCTGGCCCGCCTGGCCGAGCGCGGCCACGCCGACCGGCTCCTGGTCAGCCAGGACGTGTTCCTCAAGTCGCTGCTGCGCCGCCACGGCGGCCCCGGCTACGGCCACATCCTCCAGTACTTCGTGCCGCGGCTGCAGCGGCACGGCTTCACCCCCGACGACATCGACCACCTCCTGGTCGACAACCCGCGCCGGCTGTTCGCCGGTGCACCGATCCACATGAAGGAGTCATGACCATGGCGCGCGTCCTGCTGGCAGGGGAGAGCTGGATCTCCCAGTCGACCCACATCAAGGGCTTCGACGAGTTCTCCAGCACCACGTTCCACACCGGCGCCGACGCCTTCCTCGCGGCGGCTGCCTCCCAGGGCATCGAGGTGGAGCAGATGTACGCCCACGACGTGCCGCAGCGCTTCCCGCGGACCGTCGAGGCGCTCTCGGCGTACGACGTCGTGATCCTCTCCGATATCGGGGCGAACAGCTTCGTGCTGCCGCAGGAGACCTGGCTCGCGGGCCAGAAGGTCGACAACCCGCTGGTCGCGCTCGCCGAGTGGACCCGTGGCGGCGGCGGGCTGATGATGGCCGGCGGCTACCTGAGCTTCCAGGGCTTCCAGGCCCGCGCGAACTTCGCCCGCAGCCCGATCGCCGAGGTGCTGCCGGTGACCATGCACGACTTCGACGACCGCGCCGAGACCCCTCAGGGCGCAGCGACCGCCGTCGTCGACGCGGAGCACCCGGTGGGCCGGGCGTGGCCTGCCGGTGCGCCCGAGCTCCTCGGCTACAACGTCGTCACCCCGCGCGAGGACGCCACCGTCGTCGCCACCGTCGGCGCCCACCCGCTGATAGCGACCCGCGAGGTCGGCAGCGGCCGGGCGCTGGTGTGGGCCTCCGACATCGGCCCGCACTGGTGCCCCGAGGAGTTCTTGGCCTGGGACGGCTTCGCCCCGGTCGTCGGCGCGATGCTCACCTGGCTCGGCGCGGGGCGGACGGCCTGATGCCGACCCCCATCCTGCTCGACTGCGACCCCGGGCATGACGACGCCGTCGCCATCCTGCTCGCCCTGGGCAGCCCCGAGGTCGAGCTGCTGGGCGTCACCACCACCTTCGGGAACTGCGCGGTCGCCGACGCGACCCGCAACGCCCAGCAGGTGCTGGAGCTGGCCGGGCACATCGACGTGCCGGTGGCCGTGGGCGCCGCCGGGCCGATGGTCGGCGAGCTGGCGCTGGGCAACTATGTGCACGGCACCAGCGGGCTCGACGGGCCCGAGCTGCCCGCACCGTCGTTCGCGGTGCAGGCCGAGGACGCGGTGACCTTCCTCGCGCGCACCCTGCGCGAGGCGCCCGAGCCGGTCACGGTGGTCGCCACCGGCCCGATCGGCAACATCGGCCGGCTGCTCACCGACCACTCCGACGTCGCCCCGCGGATCGCCGAGGTGATCTTCATGGGCGGCAGCACCGAGCGCGGCAACCACACGCCGACGGCGGAGTTCAACACCTTCGCCGACCCCGAGGCGCTCGACGTCGTCCTGCGTTCCGGCGTGCCGGTGCGGATGGTCGGGCTGAACCTGACCCACCAGGCGCTGGCGACCCCCGAGGTCGTCGAGCGGATGCAGGCGCTCGAGCACCGGGTCGGGCGGGTCTGCGCGGAGTGGATGGGCTTCTTCGGCGACTCCTACCACCGGATCTGGGAGTTCGACGCGCCGCCGGTGCACGACCCGTGCACGATCGTGCCGCTGATCGACCCCGCGGTCATCGACTGGCGCGAGGCCTTCGTGGCCGTCGAGCTCGACGGCACCTGGACCCGTGGCACGACGGTCGTCGACCTCTACGGCCGCTACCCCGACCAGAAGCCGAACGCGCAGGTGGCCATGCGGCTGGACGCCGACCGCTACTGGCAGCTGGTGCTAGACGCGCTCGAGCGCCTGGGGGCAGGCGGATGAGCAGCTCGCTGGTGTGCGTCGTGGGCTCGGTCAACGACGACACCACCTACCGGGTGCCGGCCGTGCCGACCCCCGGGGAGACGGTGCTGGCGACCGGGCGCACCGGCTCGCCGGGCGGGAAGGGCGGCAACC
>JAEZKN010000357.1 GCA_023415395.1 Actinomycetes bacterium | reverse complement strand
GGCCACGGGGACCACGGGCGCGGCCTCGGCGGGGAGCACGGGGACGGCCGCCGCGACGACGGCCGCGGCCCCGGCGGCGAGGACGGTGCGACGGGAGGTGGAGGTCATGTCGTGCTTCCTGGACGTGGTGGGGCCTGCACTAGCATCGGCTGGTGGCGACGGACTGGCTGACGTACGACGACTTCTCCGGGCGCTCGGGCGAGCGCTTCGAGGTGCACCACGACGGCACCGACCTCGCGCTGGTCCTCGTGGCGACCGAGCTGGGCAGCGAGCCGGGCGGACCGGGGCCGGACGGCCAGGAGCGACGGCAGTTCTCGGTGATCTTCGAAGGGCCGTCGAACCCGGTCCTCCCCCAGGCCACCTACGCGCTCGCCCACGCGGAGCTCGACGAGCTCGCCCTGTTCCTCGTCCCGCTGGGCCGAGACGCCGGCGGGACGCGCTACGAGGCCGCGTTCGCCTGACCTCACGGCGTCCACTCCATGCGACGGTAGACGCCGCGCTCGGCCGCGACGACGAAGCCCAGCCGGGCGTAGAGCCGCGCCGCCGGGTTGTGGATCTCGACATGGATGGTCAGCGCGCGCCCGGTCGCTGCGGCCTCGGCCTGGAGCGCTGCGACGAGCGCGCTCCCTATCCCGGCGCCGCGGAACGCCGGCAGCAGAGCGATGTCGACGATGCGGATCTCGGCGGGCCGGCGGTCGACGTAGAGCCGACCCGCTCGCCGCCCGCCCACCTCGATGACGTCGAAGGCGCCGTGCGGGTTCTGCGACCGGTAGGAGGCGTCCTGGGCGTCGAACTGCATCCGCACGAACGCCTCCCGCTCACCGGGAGGCCACGCGACCTGGTCGAGCTCGTCCTCACGGGTGGAGCCGTAGACCTCGACGAGGAAGTCGCGATCAGTGTGCGTGACCGGTCTCAGGACCACTTCGGCGGTGCTGGTGGAGGTGTCGGCTGTCATCGTCACGACCGTGGCGGGAACACGCCCTGCAGGGCGATGCAGAAGTAGAAGGTCAGGTAGGGCTGCATGTTGTTGTGGGGCTGGTCGCCGCCGGCAGGCGCGAGGGCTTCCGGTGCGAGCTGGGTGTCGCCGGCGGTCCGGTAGAGCGCACCTCCGGCGGACTGGGCGAAGCTCGCGCTCGGGCTCGGGACGTTGGTGTCGGCGAGGTCGGCCGTGCTGGCCCTGAGGGTGTGGGTGTGCGCCGGGATCTCGCTCTCGAGCAGCGTCACGGTCTCGCTGCCGCCCTGCTCGCCGAGGTCGTGGAGGCTCAGGCCAGGGCCTTGGCCCGGGTGCATCGGCGCTCGCCCCTGCAGGTCGGGCAGCGCGAAGTTCGACTTGCCGTTGCCCCCGTAGGTCGTGCCGAGCAGCGAGAAGAGCGCCGTGTTCTGCGACAGCGGCAGCAGCTGGCCGTCGCACCACGCCCAGCCCTGGGGCGCGAAGTTGAAGGGGAAGATCCGGATCTCCGCCACGAAGGGGTCTGCCATGTCGCTCCTAGGTCGGGGAGGGGAAGATGCCGAAGAGGGAGATGATGAAGCTCACGCAGAGGTAGGGCTGGAAGTTCGTGTGCGGCTGGCTGCCGCCCACCGGCCCGACCGAGGCGTGGTCGAAGTCGCCCGTCGGCGCGTCGTTCAGGTAGGGCGTGACGTTGAACGACTGGGCCGGCAGGTTGCCGGCCGGGGTCGCCTGGCTGCCCGGCTGGTCACCGATGGCGAGCAGCGGGTGGCTGTGCGAGGGGATCTGGTTCGAGGTGAGGGTGATCTCCTCCGCGCCTCCGGTCTCGGCCAGGATGAAGCCGTTGCCCTGGTGCAGCGGGAGCCGGCCGCGCAGGTCCGGCAGCGCGAAGGTCTCCTGGCCGTCGCCGCCGTAGGTCGTGCCGACCAGCTGGAAGAGCGTCTCGTTCTCGGAGATGGGCAGGATCTGCCCCTCGCAGAACATCCATCCCGCCGGCGCGAAGTTGCCGGCGAACATGCGGATCTCGCCCACGTAGGGTTGTGCCATCGTCGTCTTTCCTCCGGGTCGCTCAGGTCGGGCTCGGGAAGATGCCCTGGAGGGCGATGCAGAAGCTCATGGCCAGGAACGGCTGCATGTTCAGGTGGGCCTGGCTGCCTCCCGTGCTCGTCACGCTCTCCGGATGCAGGGAGGTCAGCGACCCGGTGGTCCCGTAGGCGTTGTTGGCTGGGCCGAGGAAGTTGTCGTTCGGCGTCGCCGAGGCCGTCACGGCCGCCGACCCTGCGAGCACGCGGTGGCTGTGCGTGGGCAGCTCGGCGATCGACAGCGTGTGGGCCTGCTCGCCGCCGCGCTCGCCGAGCGTGTGGCCCGCCCCGACGTGGATCGGGACGCGGCCGCGCAGGTCGGGCAGCGCGAAGTTGACCCGGCCGTCGCCCCCGAAGGTCGTGCCGAGCAGCGAGAACAGCGCCTGGTTCTGGTTGATGGGGAGCAGCTGGCCGTTGCAGAGCGCCCACCCCTTGGGCGCGAACACGAACGACATCATCCGGATCTCCGACAGGAACGGTTCGGCCATGTCTGTCTCCTCTCTCTCCTCGTGCGTGCGGTCAGGGGCAGGTGCCGTTGACGAACCCGCCGCCCGGGGGCGAGCTGGTCGAGGCGAGGCTGCTCGTGCCCGCGGAGCTCCTGGCGTTCAGGTAGCTCTGCACGGCCGCGGCGTCGGTCGCCGTCCCCCCGTAGCCCGGCAGCCGGATCGTCGTCGACTGCCGCTGGCGCAGCCGGATGTCCGCGTCCATCCCCGTGGCCGGCGTCGCGTCGGCCCCGCTGGCGTGGACCTGGTTCGCGAGCGCGCCCACTCCTCCGATCACGGCGCAGGCCGTGAACGTGTCACCGGGGACCGTTCCGATGTTGTAGTGGATGCCCTGCTTCGGGATCGCGATCGTCGCCGGCGTGGTGCCCGGCTGCTCGATCGTGTTGCCCGTCACCGTCGTGGTGAAGGTGCCCGCCGACGCCGAGGCGCCGCCGCCGGCCAGCATCTCGATGCCGTGGTTGTTGTACTGCCGGATCGTGTTGCCGGTGACCGACCAGGTGCTGGTGCCCTGCCCGACCTGCTGGATCTTCAGTGCCGAGCCCTCCGCAGAGCCCGAGTTGGGCACACCGGCCACCCCGATCGTGTTGTTGGCGAAGACGCCGGTCTGGGTGGTCGTGCCGGCGGACTTCACGACGAGCACGCCCGGCCCGACCGCGTCGCGGAAGGAGTTCCCCGTGACGGTCATCGTGGTGCTGCCCGCCTGGCCCGCCTGGAAGAGGGACACACCACCCCCGCCTGCTGCGATCGCGGGGTGGGAGTTCGAGAACGTGCTACCGGTCAGCACCAGGTCGCCGGTCCCACTGCCCCCATGGGTGAGCTGGAGCAGGTCCCCGGCGGCACTGCGGAAGGTGCTGCCGGTGATCGTCGCGTGCAGCCGGCCG
The DNA here is from genome assembly GCA_023415395.1 of Actinomycetes bacterium. Lineage (GTDB taxonomy): Bacteria > Actinomycetota > Actinomycetes > Propionibacteriales > Nocardioidaceae > Nocardioides. The sequence continues at coordinate 10,667 of JAEZKN010000357.1, read as the reverse complement.
GCCGAGGGGGCCGACTCCAGCAGGAGGCCGTCGTTGCTCGGCCGGTCCGCGTCGGCGCCGAAGACGACGTCGGAGAAGGTGATGCGGTCCAGCGACCCCGCCGAGTTCACCACCCGGAAGTTGTCGGCCTTGCCGCCACTGATGTGGCTGGCACTGACCGACGCGGACCCGGTCAGGTCGTCGAAGCGCACGCTGGACTCGTTGTAGGGCGAGGCGTCGTTGGTGCCGTTCGCTCCGTTCACCACGCTGGTGGCGAGGGTGAAGCCGGTGACGCCCGTGCCCCGGATCGCGTAGTTGGCGTGGTTCTGCAGGTGCATCCTGGTCAAGGACGGGGACACGGTGTTGTTCAGGACGATGCCGGTGCCGGCCGGCGTCGGGCCGGCGTCGTCGCCCCCGACGCCGTTGAGGATCCGGCCGCCGGTGCAGCCGGAGGTGTCCGCGTTCGTGCAGGTGCCGCCCGCGCCGGTGACCGTGAGGCCGCCGCTGGCACCGGTGTTGCTCAGCCGGACACCGACCGGTGCGCCGTTGGAGCTCACCCGCTCGAAGGTCAGGCCGTCGCTCGCGATCGTGGTGCCTACCACGTCGAGCGCGACTCCGGTCGTCGTCTGCAGCGTGTTGCTCGCACCACCGGCCGGGTCGGTCACCGCCACCGTCCCGCCGCCGGTCGCGGCGAAGGCCGGGTTGCTGCCGGTGGAGATCGTCAGGCCGCCGTCGAACCGGACGGTCGACCCGGCGTTGCCGGTGAGCGAGATGCCGGCGCCGTCGCCGTCGCCACCGTCGGTGATCGCACCGTTGAAGTCCTTGGTCCCGCCGGTGGCGCCCTGGACCCGGACCAGCTGCCCGAGGTCGTCGGTGATCGTGCCGTCGTAGGTGACGGCTCCGCTGCCACCGGCCAGGTCGAAGGCGACGCCGGCCGCGTTCGCGATCGAGCTCCCGCCGCCGGCGGTGAACGTGCCCGAACCGAGGCCGCTGAGGTTGACGCCGTCGGACGCGCTGTCGACGGAGGTCACGACGTCGAAGGCCAGCGTCGCACCGGCGGTGGCCACCACGTCCACGGCCGGCCCACCGGTGGCAGAGACGGTCGCGGAGCCGGCCGAGGGCACGGTGACCGTGCCGGCGTTGTCGAGGGCGAAGGCGGGCGCCGCGCCGGAGGTGGTCGTCAGGTCGAGGTCCGTGAACGTGGTCCAGCCGGTCGTCGTGGTCATCGAGACCGCGCCGCTGCCGGACCCGGTGACGGTGATGGTGTCGAAGACGCTGCCGGAGCCGAGGCTGGTGCCGACGACGTCGAGGCCCTTCGCCCCCTTGGTGCTGATCGAGACGGTGCCCGCTGCGGCGAAGCCGACCGTGCCGGCGTTGTTCAGCCGGACACCGACGGAGCCGCTGCCCTGTCCGGTGGCGGCCGTGGTGTCGATGACCAGGTCGGAGACGGCGAAGGTCCCACTCGTGCCGTCGAGCTCGAGGGCCGGCTGCGTGCCCGCGACCCCGGTGTCGACCACCCGGACGTCGGCGATGGTGCCGCCGACGTCGCCCGCACCTCCCGCGATGCCGCCGCCGGCCCCGCGCGGGTCGACCTGGATCCCGCGGACCGTGTTCCCGGCGGCCAGGACGACGACGTCGGCGCCGTCGTCGGTGATCGTGGGCCGGGCCCCGGGCGTGCCGGCGCGGAGCAGGACCGCACCGACCGTGAGGTCGGCGACCTCGCCGACCAGCGACTGGTCGGCCTTGAGGTCGATGCCCGCCGAGTAGCCGGTGGCTGTCCCGTCACCGCGGAACACGTAGATCGTGTGGCTGGCCGAGGAGGCGGCCTGGGCCTGCGCCAGGGTGTCGAACGGCGCTCCCGACGTCCCGGAGTTGCCCGTCGCGTTGTTCGAGACGTACCAGACACATCCGGAGATCGTGACCGTCACGCGTCCGGTGCCTGTGCCGGCGACCGGCGTGGCGCCGTCGGTGACCGTGTAGTCGAAGTAGTCCGACGCGGTGCTGCAGCCCGCGGGCGGGGTGTAGACGAAGTCGCCGTCGGCCTGGAGCACGACCGACCCACCGCCGTTGGTCGCGAGGGTGCCCGGCACCACGGCCAACGGCCCGGGGCCGTCGACGTCGGTGGCCCCGGCGAGCAGGTCGCCCGCGACCGTCTTGTGCGGTCCGGCCTCCGTGGGCGTTCCGTCGGTGTCGTCGTCGACGACCAGGACGGTGTTGCCGACCGCGGCGTCGGCCCCGTTGAAGGTCTTGTCGTCGGCCACCGGGGCGTCGTTCACGCACGTGACCGTCATCGTCACCGTGGCCGTGGAGCCACCCGGCGTCAGCTCGTAGGTGAAGGTGTCGGTGCCACAGAAGTCCGCGTCCGGCTCGTAGGTCAGGCCCGTGCCACCACCGGTGACCACCACCGCCCCGTGCGCCGGCTGCGTCACCGACGCCACCGACTTCGGACCACCGTCGATGTCGGTGTCGTTGGTCAGCACCGCGACCGCCGTCGCCGCGGCGTCCTCGGACACCGTCGCCGTGTCACCCACCGCGACCGGGGCGTCGTCCACACACGTCACCGTCACCGACACCGTGGCCGTCGAGCCCCCGTTGAGGGTGTAGGTGAACGAGTCGGACCCGCAGTAGTCCGCCGTCGGCACGTAGGTCAGGCCCGTGCCACCACCGGTCACGACCACCGTGCCGTGCGCCGGCTGCGTCACCGAGGCCACCGACATCGGACCACCGTCGACGTCGGTGTCGTTGGCCAACACGGCGACCGCCGTCGCCGCGGCGTCCTCGGACACGGTGAGGGTGTCGTCCACCGCCACCGGAGGCGAGTCGCACGCCACGGAGACCAGGACCGTGGCGGTGGAGCCCCTGTTGAGGGTGTAGGTGAAGGTGTCGGGGAGCAAGCCGGTGGGGTCACAGTAGCCCGCGTCGGGCTGGTACGTCAGGCCCGTCCCACCACCGGTGACCACCACCGCCCCGTCCGCCGGCTGCGTCACCGACGCCACCGACATCGGACCACCATCGACGTCGGTGTCGTTGGCGAGCACGTCGATGGCGGTGGCCGCGGCACCGACGAGGACCGTGGCGGTGTCGTCCACCGCGACGGGGGCGTCGTCCACACAGGTCACCGTCACTGCGACCGTCGCGGTCGAGGAGCCGTTGAGGGTGTAGGTGAACGAGTCCGAGCCGCAGTAGTCAGCCGCCGGCTCGTAGGTCAGGCCCGTGCCGCCACCGGTGACCACCACCGTGCCGTGCGCCGGCTGCGTCACCGACGCCACCGACATCGGACCACCATCGACGTCGGTGTCGTTGGCCAGCACCGCGACCGCCGTCGCCGCGGCATCCTCGGACACGGTGAGAGTGTCGTCCACCGCCACCGGAGGCGAGTCGCAGACCACGAAGACCCGGACAGTGGCGGTGGAGCCCCCGTCGAGGGTGTAGGTGAAGGTGTCGGGGAGCAATCCGATGGGGTCGCAGTAGCCCGCGTCGGGCTGGTAGGTCAGGCCCGTCCCACCACCGGTGACCACCACCGTGCCGTGCGCCGGCTGCGTCACCGACGCCACCGACATCGGACCACCATCGACGTCCGTGTCGTTGGCCAGCACGTCGACCGCGGTCGCCGCGGCGTCCTCGGCCACCGTCGCCGCGTCGTCCACCGCCACCGGGGCGTCGTCGACACAGGCCACGGTCATCCGCACGGTGCCCACGGAACCGCCGCCGACGGTGTAGGTGAAGGAGTCCGCACCGCAGAAGTCGGCGTCCGGCTCGTAGGTGAGGCCCGTCCCTGCCCCGGTGACCACCACCGTGCCGTGCGCCGGCTGGGTCACCGCCGTCACCGCGAAGGGAGGGCCACCGTCGGTGTCGCTGTCGTTGGCCAGCACGTCCACCGGCGTCGCGGGGTCGTCCTCGGTCACGGTCGCGGCGTCGTCCCGGGCGGTCGGAGGGTCGTCGACGCACGTGACGTCGATCGTGACGCGCGCCGTACCCTGACCTCCGCGGCCGTCCGAGACGACGTAGCTGAACCCTGCGGGGCCGCACCGGTCGCCCGCGGGGACGAACCGGACGGTGGTGCCCGCGACGATCGAGACGGTGCCGCCGGCGGCGTCCGAGACTGCGATGACGGTCAACCGATCGCCGTCCGCGTCCGTGTCGTTGCCTGCCGGGCCACCCGGCCCCGACACCGGCAGGTCCAGGCGACCGTCCTCCAGGACGGAGTACTGGTCGTCGACCGCGACCGGAGCGGTGTTCTCGGGCTCGTCGACCACGGAGACGACCAGGCTCTGCTCGAAGGTCGCGCCGCCCGCATCGGTGACCCGCACTCGGACCTCGAGCTCCGGCGAGGTCTCGAAGTCGAGGACCTCGGCGGTCAGCAGGCGGTCGTCGTCGATGGTGACGGCGTCGTTGTCGGTGTCGTGCTCACCGGCGACCAGGGTGAAGGTGTGGACGTCGTCAGGGTCGGGGTCGGTCGCGGACAGGCGCCCGACCTCGGTGCCGGACGGCTGGTTCTCCGCGACCTCCGACGGCTCGAGGACGATCCCGGTCGGCGGCCGGTTGGGCAGGGTCTGCGGTCCACAGTCGGTGGCGACCCGGTCCCGCGGATCGGACTCGGCACGGTCCCGACCCGGTCCGCACCGCAGGAGGTCGCGCGCACCGTCGCGAGCTCGCAACACGTCGGCGCCGGGACCACCGCGCAGGTCGTCCCGACCGGGCCCACCGACCAGGACGTCGTCGCCCGAGCCACCCACGAGGACGTCGTTCCCGCCGCCGCCGCGGAGGATGTCGTCCCCTCCCCCGCCGATCAGCCGGTCGGCGCCGCCTCGTCCGCAGATGACGTCGTCGCCGGGCCCGCCCACGAGGACGTCGGGGCCCGGGGTTCCCACGATCGTGCACCGGTCGGGGCGCGCAGCCGCGTCTTCGGCATGGCCCAGCGGGCTGCCCAGCAGGCCCGACGCGAGTCCGGCCGCACTCGCCGCGACGAGTGCCACCATCCGTCGTCCGTCCCAGCTGCGCACCCGAGCTCCTTCGCCGCGGTCCGCTGCTTGCCACGCCTCGGGCGACCCGCAACCGCACACAAGGCAGGCACACCGTCCCACAACCGGCCACCCCTCCGGGTGAGAATGACGAAAGTCGTCCGAAAGGTCAGCGCACCTCGGTGCCCTCAGCGCAGGGGGAGGTAGGGCGAGAGATCGGCCCGCTCGCCACTCGCGCGGACCCGTCCGGAGGCCTCGGCCTCGGACCAGGCGAGCTCGCCGGTGGCGAGGGCGACCCAGGTCGCGGCGTCCATCTCCACCACGGCGGGGGGCGTGCCACGCGTGTGGCGGACGCCGGGGATGACCTGGACGGCGGCGTACGGCGGGACGCGGACCTCGACGGAGTGGCCCGGTGCGCGCTGCTCGAGGACGGCCATGAAGTGCTTGGTCAGCAGCTTGAGGTCGCCTCGAGCCAGGGCGTCGGCGACCTGGTCCGGCGAGGCGATGCGGAGGCGGGCGGGCATCAGGCGCCCTCGGTCTGCTGGGGGTCCTCGGGATAGGGCTGCAGGACGGTGAAGACCGAGTAGGTCTCCCGGTCGCCGTCCTCCTCCCGCTCCCGGGTGCGCCAGCGGTCGACCACCTCGCCGAGCTCGCGCAGGACCTCGGCGGCCTCCTCGCGGTTGAGGCGCAGCGCCCACTCGGCGACGCTGTTGCGGCCCCGACGCTCGCGGTCGCGGGCGTAGGCGCGGTCCACGAGGTGATGGCCCCACGCGACCGCGCTGCGACGGAACACCTCGTAGGCCGCCTCGCCACCGGGCTGGCTGACCATGTCGTCGGTGTTGAAGGAGATGCCGTCGGGGTCCGCGAGCCGCCAGACCCGGTCCCGCTTGTCCCGGGCCTCGTCCGGCGCCTCCTCCACCAGGCCGTACTTGGCCAGCTGACGCAGGTGGAAGCTGGCCTGGTTGGGAGGGATGTCGATCAGCCGGGCGATGTCGGCGGCGCGCAGCCCACCCACGGCGAAGAGCTCGGACAGGATCCGGTTGCGCGTGGGGTGGGCGATCGCCCGGAGGATCCGCGGGTCGTCGTACATCGCCATGGCCTCACCCTAGCGACGGCCCGCACGCTCCATTGCGCAACACCTCTTGCGCACTATCAATTGCGCACGTTAAGTTGCGAATATGCCGTCCTACCGCTCCCTGGCCCGCAACCGGGACTTCACCGCGCTCTGGATCGGGCAGACCGTCTCGGAGATCGGCAGCCGGATGTCGCTGTTCGTCTTCCCGCTGATCGCCTACCTGCTGACCGGGTCGGCGCTGGTCGCGGCGGCGGCCGAGGCGGCGCACCTGCTCGGCCTCGCGGGGGCGCTCCTGCCGGCAGGGGTGCTGGCGGACCGCGTCGACCGGCGGCGGATCATGCGGACGGCCAGCGGCGCCGGGGTCCTGGCCTACGGCTCGCTCGCGGCCGCGGGGATCGCGGGATCCGTGACGACGCCCCACCTCCTGCTGGTCGCCTTCGTGACCGGGGTCGGCGCGGGGGCCTTCATGCCTGCCGAGGTCTCCGCAGTGCGCAGCGTGGTCTCGGCCGAGGAGCTGCCGACCGCGCTCAGCCAGAACCAGGCCCGGCTGCACGTCGCGGCGCTGGTCTCGGCGCCGCTGGGGGGCGTGCTGTTCGCGATCACCGGGTGGCTCCCGTTCGCCTTCGCGGCGGTGACCTTCGCCGTGTCCTGGCTGATGCTCGGTCGGTTGCGGACCGACCTGTCCCCGCTGCCGTACGACGGACCGCGGCGCCGGCCCGTGCGGGAGCTGGCCGAGGGGGTGCGGTTCGTGTGGGCGCGGCCGTTCTTCCGGGTGCTGATGATCTGGAGCGCGCTGACCAACCTCGCCGTGAACGCGCTGTTCTTCGCCGCGGTGCTGCGGCTGATCGAGGGCGGGTTCGACCCCTGGCACATCGGCGTCGTGGAGGCGGTCGCCGGTCTGGCCGGGATCATCGGCGCGGTGCTGGCACCGTGGCTGATCGAGCGGACGCCGACGGGCCGGCTCACGGTCGCGATCGCCTGGGCCTTCCTGCCGCTGGTCGTGCCGATGGCGCTGTGGAACGACCCCTTGGTCGTCGCGGCCGCCCTCGGCCTGGGGATGCTGCTCAACCCGGCCGGCAACGCCGGCATCGGCTCCTACCGGATCGCGATCACGCCGCCCGAGCTGGTCGGCCGGGTGCAGTCGACCGCGCAGTTCGCGTCGATCTCGGCGATGCCGCTCGCCCCTCTCCTGGCCGGTGCGCTGCTGAGCTCCGTCGGGGGCGCCACGACGATCCTGGCCCTCGGCGTGCTCACGGCGGCCGTCGCCTGCATCCCGACGTTCTCGCGCTCGGTGCGTGCGGTGCCCCGGCCCGCGGCGTGGGAGCGCTACGAGGCGCCCGCTCCGGTGCCGACGGCCTGAGCGAAGCGGGACGCGGTCTGCGCCAGCGCCTCGATCAGCTCCGGCGGGCCCTCGACGGTGAAGTCGGCCTCCAGCCGGGCGAGCACCATGAGCGGCCAGTCGAGGCTGTCGGTGGGCATGAGGACCCGGCAGCCCTCGCCGTCGGTCAGGACCGTCGCCCAGCGGCCCAGGTCGGCCTCGACGGCGTCGGCCGGCAGCGCGACCCGGAAGCGGACCTCGTAGCGGTGCGCCATCTGCCTGATCCCGGCGGCCACGAACGACGGGGCGTCGACGGCCGGCAGGTCGCGGGCGCGGAAGCGCTGCCCGCTCGGCTGCACCGCCGAGATGCGGTCGACCCGGAAGGAGCGCCAGTCCTGCCGGTCGCGGTCGAAGGCGACGAGGTACCAGCGCCAGCCCATGGACACGAGCCGGTAGGGCTCGACCCGCCGCCGCGCCGGCGCGCGGTCGCGGGCGGCGTAGTCGAAGGACACCGGCTCGTCGTCGCGGCAGGCCTGGGCGAGCGGGGTCAGGACACTGGGGTCCGTGGTCGGTCCCCCTGCCCACGGGACGCCGTCGGTCTGCGAGTGCAGCGCGTCCATCTGCCGGCGCAGCCGCGGGGGCATCAGCCCGATCACCTTGGTGAGCGCCTGGAGCGCGATGTCCTCGCCGGTGGTGGTGGCCGTGCGCAGCGCGACCGCGATCGCCACCGCCTCCTCGTCCTCGAGCAGCAGCGGCGGCAGCTCGCTCCCGGCACGGAGCTGGTAGCCGCCGGCCACCCCCCGGACCGCGTCCACGTGGTAGCCGAGCTCGCGCAGCCGGTCGATGTCGCGCCGCAGCGTCCGCGGGCTGACCTCCAGCCGCCGCGAGAGCTCCCCGCCCGGCCAGTACCGATGGGTCTGGAGCAGCGACAGCAGCCGCAGCATCCGGGCGCTCGTGCTCATGCCCCGACGGTACGCCGGGTTGCGGTCAGGTCCTGGCCTCAACCCGGCGGACGCCGGGCCGGGACGGCGTGTCGCCGACCGAGGGTCAGGGAGCATCCCGCCGGTGGCCCACCAGCACGGCGTCGGCGACGGCGTGCTCCTGTCCGTCGCGGGTCTCGGTGCGGGAGCGGGCCTCCGCGCGGACGTCGAAGAGGTCCGGGTCCACGGCGGGCGCGAGCTCGTCGGCGGTGAAGAGCACGCCGGGCATCGACCAGCGCAGGCCGGTGTGGACGTCGTCGGGGTGGTGGCCGGCCACGAGGAGTGTCCCGCCCGGGGCCACGGCCGCGGCCATCTCTCCGGTCGCACGGAGCATCCCGTCGCCCAGCAGGTGCAGGAAGCACGAGGTGACCAGGTCCCACTGCTCACCCGCGGGCGCGGTCCAGGTGCGCAGGTCGGCGTGCCGCCACTCGATCCGGTCGGCGACGCCGCGCTCGGCGGCGTGCTCCGCGGCGCGGGCCAGGCCGGCCTCGGAGAAGTCGATCGCGGTGACCTCCCACCCCTGCTCGGCCAGCCAGATCGCGTCGCCGCCCTCGCCGCAGCCGACGTCGAGCGCGCGGCCGGGGGCGAGGCGGCTCGCCTCGGCCACCAGCACCGCGTTCGGCCGGCCACTCCAGACGCGGCCGCTCCCGGCGTACCGCTCGTCCCAGGAGGGCTGCTCGAACATCTCGGGGGTGACCTCGTGCGAGTGCTGGTGGCTCATGCTCCCGAGTGTGCGCGCGGGTGCGCACACCGACAACTTTCGTTGCCGTCCTGGCAAACTGCGCGGATGAGCGACGAGCTGGCCCAGGTGGGCCCTCGGCTACGCGCGCTGCGCCAGCAGCGGGACGTGACACTGCGCGACCTGGCCGCCGAGACCGGCATCTCGGTCAGCACGCTGTCGCGGCTGGAGTCCGGGCAGCGGCGCCCGACTCTCGAGCAGCTCCTGCCGCTGGCCCGCGCGCACCGGGTCTCGCTCGACGAGCTCGTCGGCGCGCCCGCGACCGGCGATCCCCGGGTCGCGATGAAGCCCGTGCGCCGGCACGGGCGGACCTACCTCCCCCTCACCCGGCGTCCCGGCGGCCTGCAGGCCTACAAGATCGTGATCCCGCCCGAGCCCGACCGCACCCGCACGCTGTCGACCCACGACGGGTACGAGTGGATGTATGTCCTCTCGGGCCGGCTGCACCTGGTGCTCGGCGACCGCGAGCTCGACCTCGGCCCGGGCGAGGTGGTCGAGTTCGACACCCGCCAGCCGCACTGGGTCGGCAACCCGGGACCGCACCCGGCCGAGGTGCTGGCGCTCTTCGGTCCGCAGGGGGAGCGGATGCACGTGCGCTGACGGCGTGCGGCAGTCTTGGAGGGTGACGCAGAACCGCGGTGACCGACTGGCCGACTGGCTCGAGCAGCTCGGCCTGGCCGACCAGCTCGAGGAGGCCGGGCTGCCGACCTTCACCCGCGACGAGGCCGGCCACGCGGTGTGGAGCGAGCCCGACCGGGTCGAGGAGCTCGACCGGGCGCTGCGCAGCCAGGGCGACGACCCCGAGCACGGTGTCCCGGTCCACCTGGTCGTGCTCAAGCGCCAGGCCCGGGTGCGCGCCGAGCTGCTGGCGACGCTGTGGCACACCTACGAGTCGCTCGGCGAGGTCCGCGGCACGTCGGTCGACGCCACCCGGTTCGCGGTGCACAAGGCGGCCGCGGAGCACCGGCTGCTCGTCGTACCCCTGGAGGAGCGGGCGATCGTCCCGGCCTTCCAGCTCGGCGCCGACGGCGAGCTGCGGCCCGAGCTCGCGCCGGTGGTCCGGCCGCTGCTCGAGGCCCGGATGGACCCGTGGCGCGCGTGGGCCTGGCTGACCCAGCCGGCCGCGCTCACCCTCGGGCAGGCGCCGGAGCAGGCCGCCGTCGCCGACCCCGAGCTCGCCCGCGCCGCCGCCGAGCGCCTGGCCCAGCAGCTCACCCGGCGGTAGGTCCTCGCTGGATCCCCGCGAGGATCGCGAGCGTTCGCGCCCAGGCGTCGGACTCGGGGTCCACGACCGTGAAGTGGTCGCCGTCGACGACGACCAGCTCGGCGTCCCCGGCGGCGGCGTACGCCTCGGACTGGCCGATCGGCACGATGTCGTCGTCGCGCCCGTGCACGCACCAGACGGGTACGCCGAGGGGCAGCATCCGGATCGGGTCCACGCCCTCGTCGTCCGGACCGGGCGGGCGGCCGAGGAAGCGCTCGACGGCGCCGTCGCCGAGGTCTGCCGCGTGCGCAGCGCGGAGGTCGAGCACGCCGGCCTGGCTGACGACGTGGGTGAGCCCGCCGGCCTTCGCGGCCCAGGTCGCGAGGTGGCCGCCCGCGGAGTGTCCGATGC
>JAEZKN010000239.1 GCA_023415395.1 Actinomycetes bacterium | reverse complement strand
GCCCACAGCAGGTCGCGCTCGACGCGGGAGATCTGCTCGGCGAACTCCTCGGGCGCCGCGCCGATCCCGAGGCTGCGCATGACCTCGCCGAAGTCGGCCGACTGCTCGGTGTCGTTGGCGCCGACGGGGGCGAAGGAGAAGCGGCGCATCCGGCGCACGAGCCACCGCTGCCAGCCGGCGAGCTCGGCCCACAGGCCGCGGGCGGAGAGCTGGTAGAACGCGTAGTGCCCCGGCTCCTGGCGGCGGATGGGCGCGACCACCGTCTGGGCGACGGCGTCCTCGCCGAGGTCGACGACCCCCTCGTGGAGCAGGTTGTAGGCGAGCACCGCCGAGCGCTCGGTGGCCATGCCGGTGAGGTAGTAGAGCATCCGGCAGACGTCCTGGAAGGCATCGAGGTGGGCGAGCGCGCCCAGGATCCTCATCTTCATCCCGACCGAGGTCAGGTCGGTCTCGGCCCGCGGCCGGCCCAGGTGGACCTGGAGCTCGTCGAGGATCAGCCCGTGCCGGATCTCCTGCGGCTGCCACACCTCGGCGTAGAACCGCCGGTCGATCTCGGGCGGGTCCGGGAGCAGCGTGGTGAGCTCCAGGACGTTGCGGTCCACCTCGAGCTCGACGCGGGCCATGTAGTCGAGCACGTGGCCGAAGCGCGCGTTGAGCTCGGCGGGTCGGCGCACGGCGTAGTCGACGCTCGCGAGGTCGATCGGGGGGTGCTCGGCGCCGAGCCGGTCGACGTGCTCCGCCAGGCGTGCCTCGGAGTAGGTCGGCTGCGTCACCGCTGAATCCTAGGGTCGCGGGCAAGCTGCTCCCATCGGGGTTTCCCCCGATCTTCCCTACCCTGTGGAGGTGAGCACCGAGGGCGGGGTCGTGGGCGTCCGGCTCGGCACGGCGACCGGCCGCGCCGTCGTCCTCGCGGCGGTGCTCGGCTCCGGCATGACGATGCTCGACGGCACCGTCGTCAACGTCGCGCTGCGCACCATCGGCGAGGACCTCGACGCGAGCCTGGCCGAGCTGCAGTGGATCTCCAACGGCTACCTGCTCTCGCTCTCCAGCTTCATCCTGCTCGGCGGCTCGCTGGGGGACCGGTTCGGGCGCCGCCGGATGTTCGTGGTCGGCACGATCTGGTTCGCGCTCGCCTCCCTGCTCTGCGGCGTCGCGCCCACCCCCGAGGTCCTCATCGCCGCGCGCGTGCTCCAGGGGCTCGGGGCCGCGCTGCTCACGCCGGGGAGCCTGGCGATGATCCAGGGCGCGTTCGTCCGGGAGGACCGAGCGAAGGCGATCGGCGCGTGGTCCGGCCTGGGCAGCATCGCCGCGGCCATCGGCCCGTTCGTGGGCGGCGGGCTGGTGCAGTACGCCGACTGGCGCTGGATCTTCCTGATCAACCTGCCGCTCGCGCTGCTGACGGTGGTCGTCGCGCAGCGCGCGGTGCCCGAGACCCTGGACCCGCACGCGCCGCGGCGCTTCGACCTCGCGGGCGCCGTGCTCGCGGCCCTCGCCCTGGGCGGCCTGACCTACGCGCTGATCGAGTGGGGCAGCGCGGGCGCGCCGTGGGCGCTGGTCGTCACCGCGCTGGCCGCGGTCGGCTACCTGGCCGACGAGCGCCGCAGCGACCACCCGATGCTGCCGCTGGGGATCTTCGCCGACCGCACCTTCAGCGCCGCCAACGCCATGACGCTCGTGGTGTACGCCGCCCTCGGCGCCGTGCTGTTCTTCCTCGTGCTGCAGCTCCAGACCGTCGGCGGCTACGGCGCGCTGGAGGCCGGCATCGCCACGCTCCCGGTGACGGTCTGCATGCTGCTGCTCGCCTCGCAGGGCGGCGCGCTCGGCACGCGGATCGGGCCCCGCATCCCGATGACCGTCGGCCCGCTGGTGATGGCCGGCGGCGTCCTGCTGCTCCAGCGCGTCGGGGAGGACGTGGACTACTGGACCGACGTCTTCCCCGGTCTCACCGTCTTCGGCCTCGGCCTGGCGCTCCTGCTCGCGCCGCTGACCGCCACCGTCCTGGCGGCCGCACCGGACGAGCACGCCGGCATCGCCAGCGGCGTCAACAACGCGGTCGCCCGGGCGGGCTCCCTCCTCGCGGTCGCCGCCCTCCCGGTGGCCGTCGGCCTCGCGGGGGAGGAGTACGCCGACCCGGCCGCCTTCGACGCGGCGTACGGCTCGGCCCTGCTGATCTGCGCCGGGCTGCTCGCCGCCGGCGGCGCCATCTCGTGGGTGACGATCCGGAACCCGGGGGTCTAGAATCGGCCGCATCGGTGCGCATCACGAAACGAGTTCCACCATGCGCAACAAAGCGTCGTCGGCGTCGACCATCGCGCGGCTGCTCCGGCAGGCCCGGTACGAGGTGCTGCCCACCGGCTCCACGGAGGAGAAGGTGCTCGCGCACGTCCCCCGCGACGTGGTGGTCACCGTGACCGCCTCGCCTGGCAAGGGGCTCGAGGCGACGCTCGACCTGAGCGAGCGGCTGACCGGCCACGGCTACACGGTGGTCCCGCACCTCGCGGCGCGCATGGTCACCGGTCGCAGCGAGCTGGCCGAGATCTGCGCGCGGCTGACCGGCAAGGGCATCACCCGGGTCTTCGTGCCCGGGGGCGACGCCGAGCCGGCCGGCGACTACCCGGACGCGCTGGCGCTCCTCGAGGACCTCGCGGACCTCGGCCGGCCCTTCACCCAGGTCGGCATCACCGGCTACCCCGAGTCGCACCCGACGATCCACGACGACCTCACCGTGCAGTCCATGTGGGACAAGCGGCGCTACGCCACCCACGTCGTCAGCAACCTGACCTTCGACCCCGCCGTCATCCGCGACTGGGTGCACCGCATGCGCCGCCGCGGGATCGCCATGCCGCTCCTGCTCGGGATCCCCGGCCCGGTCGACCGCGCCAAGCTGCTGGCGATGGCGACCAAGATCGGCGTCGGCGAGTCCACCCGCTTCCTGGCCAAGCACAAGGGGACCTTCGCCCGGCTGGCCGCGCCCGGCGGCTTCACCGGGGAGCGGTTCCTGGAGAAGTGCGCGCCGACCCTCGGCGAGCCCGACGCGCTGGTCGAGGGCCTGCACGTCTTCACGTTCAACCAGGTCGCCGAGACCGAGGCCTGGCGCCAGGACCTGCTCAGCCGCCTGCGCTGAGCCGGCGCACCGACGGCGGCACCGGCAGGTCGGTCGACCACGGCGCCGGGACCGGCGGGTCCATCACCGTGCGCACCGGCACCAGCCCGCTCCACACGTCCGCCTCCGCGCCGGCCTCCTCGGGGGTGGCCGGCCAGTCGTCGGCGACCTTGAGGACCCAGTTGTCCGTGCCGATCGGGAGCGCCAGCGCCATCGTCTTGGCCAGCTCCTTGCGCGTGGACGCCCGCACCTCCGACGTACGCCCCGGGACCAGGGACTCGGAGAAGACGTCGAGCGCGCTGTCGTCGACGCGGGTCAGCGCGCCGCGGAGGGTGGCCGAGCGGTAGTTGACCGAGGACTCGAACGTCGTCGGCGCCACGACCAGCGCGTCGATCGCGAAGACGGTGAGCACCGCCGGCGCCCCGGCCTCCACCGTGCGCAGCGCCCCCGCGCCGGTCGACCCGTGCACGAGCACGCGGTCGCCGTCGCGCGCGTAGAGGAGGGGTACGGCGACCGGCTCGGCGTCGCTGACGGTCGCGAGCACCCCGGCCCACTGGGAGTCGAGGAAGGCGTCGAGCGCGGCACGGTCGCTCATGCCAGCGGCATCGTCATGAAGGTGCTCCACGGGCTGGGGGCGTAGTCGCCGAAGGGGCCGCACGCGGTGAACCCGTGGCGGGCGTAGAGACCGCGCGCCGGCGCGAACCCCTCGGGGGATCCCGTCTCCAGGCTCACCCGGGTGAAGCCGCGCTCGCGGGCGAGGTCGAGGAGGTGGCGCAGCACGGCGCCGCCGATGCCGCGGCCGCGCGCCGCGGCCGAGGTGTGCATGGACTTCAGCTCGGCGTGCCCGCCCCCGAGGTCCTTGAGCGCACCGACCGCGAGCAGCGCGCCGTCCTCGCGGTAGCTCACGAACGTGATCGCCGGGTCCACCAGGGAGTCGACGTCGAGGGCGTGCACCTCCTCGGGCGGGCTGAGCTCGTTCATCAGCGCCAGGTGCGCGGTGAGCAGCGCGACGACGTCCGCGGCGCGCGGGTCGTCGGCGGCGATCACACCCTCCACGGTGAGGAGGGTAGTGCCTGCGGTGGTTGGTCCCCGGCGCCGCGGACTCATGCCACGAAGATGCAGAACGGGTGGCCGGAGGGGTCGGCGAAGACGTAGAGCGGCTCCTCCTCGGCGTCGGGGCGGGCGAGCAGGACGGGGGCGCCGAGCTCGAGGGCGCGGGCGTGCTGCTCCGCCAGGCCCGCCGCGTCGGGCACGGTGAGGTCGAGGTGCAGCATCTGCTGCTGGTCGCCGGGGCGGTCGGCCTCCGGCGTCCAGACCGGCGCGACGTACTCGGGGTTGCCCTGGAAGGCGAGCTGGTGGCCGCCCCCGGGCGGACCGATGACCAGCCAGTCCTCGCCCGCCTCGGGCGTCTCGTCGCCGGGGCGGTAGTCGTAGCCGAGCAGCTCGCGGTAGAAGTCGGCGAGCGGCCGGGGATCGCGGCAGTCGAGGACCGTCTGGCGCACGGTCGGGCGAGCGAGGGTCATGCCTCGACCGTACGGCGTCGCACCCCCAGGCGGGCACCCTCAGGCGGCGTCGTCCAGCGGTGCCTCCCAGGCGGCCCGGCGGACCAGCGCGACGGCGGCGAGCTGGCACGAGACGTCCAGCTTGCGCAGGATGCTCTTCAGCTGCGAGCGCACGGTGAACTCGGACACCACGTGGGCGCGGGCGATCTCGGCGGCCGAGCGTCCGCGCACGAGCTGCACGAGCACGTCGACCTCGCGCCGGCTGAGTGCGTCGAACCGCCGCAGCAGGTCCCGGCGCGGGTCCGGCAGCACCGGCCCTGTCTCGTATACACATA
>JAEZKN010000136.1 GCA_023415395.1 Actinomycetes bacterium | reverse complement strand
CTGCCACGACTCGACCTCGGCGGCCGAGGCCGCTGCCTCGCCCGCCAGCACGGACCGCACCTGGAGGTTGCGCGGACGCTTCTGGGTCACGGCCGCAGCGTAACCAGTCGGGCCGCGGATCGGCTGTGGAAGGATCGCCGCATGTCAGCAGTGCGCGACGTCGCGGAGCTGGTCGCCGTGGCCGCCGCCGAGCAGCCGGACCGCCTCGCCGTCGTCGAGTCCGGGGGACGCTCGCTCACCTGGGCCCGGCTCGACGACGAGGTCGGCCGCCTCGCCACCGGTCTCGGCGCCGCCGGGGTGGTCGGCGGACAGCGCGTGATGATCGTGCTCGGCAACCGGCTGGAGTTCGTCACGACCTACCTCGGTGTCCTCCGCGCCCAGGCGGTCGCCGTGCCGGTCAACCCCGGATCTGCCGTGGGCGAGATCGCCCGGATGCTCGAGGACTCGGGGACCCGGCTGGTCGTCGCCGACTCGGCGACGGCTTCGGCCGTGCGCGCGGCCGCCGCCTCGCTGGGTACGCCGCCACGCGTGGTCGTCGTCGGCGACGCGACCTTCGACGAGCTCCGTGCCCAGCCCGCCCGCCCGGTCCCGCCGCTCCAGGACCCCGAGAAGCTCGCCGCACTGCTCTACACCAGCGGCACGTCCGGTCGCCCGCGGGCCGCGATGCTCACCCACCGCGCGCTGCTGGCGAACCTCGAGCAGGTGGCCGCGGTCGAGCCGCCGATGATGCACGGCGACGACGTGGTGCTCGGCGTGCTCCCGCTCTTCCACGTCTACGGACTCAACGCGGTCCTCGGCGGCGTCCTGCGGCACCGCGCCCGGCTGGTGCTCGTCGAGCGGTTCGACCCCCACGAGACGCTCTCGCTCATCGACGACGAGGCCTGCAGCGTGGTGCCGGCCGCGCCGGCGGTGTTCGCCTACTGGCAGTCCGAGGAGGACCTCGCCGTCCACCTCGGCTCCGTGCGGCTCGTGCTCTCCGGCTCGGCGCCGCTGTCGGCCGAGGTGGTCGACCGGTTCACCGCGCGCACCGGCATCCCCGTCCACCAGGGCTACGGGCTGACCGAGGCCGCCCCGGTCGTCACCAGCACGCTGTGCAGCGTCGGGCCCAAGCCCGGCTCGGTCGGTGCCGCGCTGCCGGGCGTCGAGCTGCGGCTGGTCGACGAGACCGGCCGGTCGCCGGAGGGCGAGGACCCCGGCGAGATCCAGGTCCGCGGCGCCAACCTGTTCAGCGGCTACTGGCCCGCCGGTGCCGACGGCCCCGACGACGAGGGCTGGTGGTCGACCGGTGACGTCGGCTTCTTCGACGAGGACGGCGACCTGTTCCTGGTCGACCGGCTCAAGGAGCTGGTGATCGTGTCCGGCTTCAACGTCTACCCGACCGAGGTCGAGGACGTCATCGCCGAGGTGGACGGCGTCGCCGACGTCGCGGTCATCGGCGTGGAGGACGACCACACCGGCGAGGCCGTCGTCGCCTACCTCCTCGCGCCCGGCGCCGACGTGGACGCGATCACCGAGGCGGTGCGCGACCACTGCGCCGCGCGCCTCGCGCGCTTCAAGCAGCCCGCGCGCATCGAAGTCGTCCCCGAGCTGCCCAAGACCGTCACCGGCAAGGTCCAGAAGGGCCGGCTCCGCGGCATCGAGCGCCGGCGCGCGCTGGGGCTGCTCGAATGACCGGCTCCGGCGGGCCGCGCGTCACGCTCTACTCGCGTCCCGGGTGCCACCTCTGCGACGACGCCCGCGCGGTCATCGAGCGCGTGTGCGCCGACCTCGGCGAGGAGTACGTCGAGCTCTCCATCGACGACGACCCCGCGCTCCAGGAGAGGTACGGCGAGGAGATCCCGGTGACCCTCGTCGACGGCCGCCAGCACGACTTCTGGCGGGTCGACGAGCACCGGCTGCGCACCGCTCTCACCGCGCGCTGAGGCCCCATACCACACCCCGCTGGGCGTGGGTCATCTCACATGTGCTAGCCGAGGGCCGGGACGGAGCCTGCTCGTTTTGTTCCCGCGTTCACAAACTCCTACAGTGAACGGGCCGCCGGGTTCAGCAGCACCGAGTCCGACGACGGCCCAGCCCATGGTGATGGAAAGAGCTGCAGTGACCGCGAGGACCTCCACCGAGAGCGCACGGGACATCCCCGAGGCGACCGTCGCGCGACTGCCCGTCTACCTCCGGGCCCTCACCACGCTCGCCGACCAGGGCATCGCCACCTGCTCCAGCGAGGAGCTCGCGACGGCGGCGGGCGTCAACAGCGCCAAGCTGCGCAAGGACCTGTCCTACCTGGGCAGCTACGGCACCCGTGGGGTCGGCTACGACACCGACTACCTGCGCTACCAGATCGCCCGCGAGATCGGCGTGACCCAGGACTGGCCGGTCGTCATCGTCGGCATCGGCAACCTGGGCCAGGCGCTGGCGAACTACAGCGGCTTCCGCAGCCGCGGCTTCCGGGTCGTCGCGCTGCTGGACGCCGACCCGGCCCGCCACGCCGAGGTCGTCGCCGGCGTACCCGTCCGGGCCTTCGACGAGCTCGAGGCGATCGCCCGCGAGCACTCCGTGGCGATCGGCGTCATCGCGACGCCCGCGCGGGCCGCGCAGGACGTCGCCGACCGGATGGTGGCGTGCGGCATCACCAGCATCTTGAACTTCGCGCCGACCGTGCTCAGCGTCCCCGAGCAGGTCGACGTCCGGAAGGTCGACCTCTCCATCGAGCTGCAGATCCTGGCCTACCACGAGCAGCGCAAGACCGGTCAGGGGGCGCCCGCATGAGTGTCCTCGTGGTGGGGATCTCCCACAAGTCCGCGCCCGTCTCGCTGCTGGAGCGGGTCGCGCTCGACGCCGACGGCGTGCACAAGCTGATCGACGACGTGGCGGCCTGCGAGCACGTCACCGAGGCGACGGTGGTCGCGACCTGCAACCGGCTGGAGATCTACGCCGACGTCGACCGCTTCCACGGCCCGGTCGAGGAGGTGTCCCGCCTGCTCGTCGACCGCGCCGGGGAGACCCCCGAGGCGATGCTGCCGCACCTCTACGTCCACTACGACGACGGCGCGGTGTCCCACCTCTTCCAGGTCGTGGCCGGCCTGGACTCGATGGCGCTCGGCGAGGGCCAGATCCTCGGCCAGACGCGCGACGCCCTCAGCGCCGGCCAGGAGATCGGCACCGTCGGCCCCGCACTCAACGTGCTCTTCCAGCAGGCGCTGCGCGTCGGCAAGCGGGCCCGCGCCGAGACCGACATCGACCGGGCGGCACCCTCGCTGGTGAGCGCCGCGCTCGACCGCAGCCAGGCGGC
Organism: Actinomycetes bacterium; assembly: GCA_023415395.1. Taxonomy (GTDB): domain Bacteria; phylum Actinomycetota; class Actinomycetes; order Propionibacteriales; family Nocardioidaceae; genus Nocardioides. Next base: position 40 of record JAEZKN010000136.1, on the reverse strand, counting down.
CGTCGGCGACGTCGCCGGCCGGCGCGTGCTGGTGCTGGGC
>JAEZKN010000012.1 GCA_023415395.1 Actinomycetes bacterium | reverse complement strand
CCGCGGGGGTACGACGACCCGCGCGGCCTCCCCGAGCTGCGCGCCCTCCTGGCCGACCGGCTCGCCCGCACCCGTGGACTCGTGGTCGACCCCGACGAGGTCGTGGTCACGAGCGGCACGACCGACGGGCTGCGCCACCTGCTGACACTCCTGCCGCCGGGCCCGGTCGCGCTGGAGGACCCGGGCTACCGGGCGGCGGTCGAGACCGTCCGCGGCTCGGTGCGGGAGGTCCGCGACCTCCCCGCGCTGGAGCCGGTCACCGACCTCGCGGGGGTCGCGGCGGCGTACGTGACCCCGGCCCACCAGCACCCTCTCGGCCGGGTGATGCCCGGGCCCGACCGGCTCGCGCTGCTCGGGGCTGCCCGCGCCGACGGCGCGCTCGTGGTCGAGGACGACTACGACTCCGAGTTCCGCTACGACGTCGCGCCCGTGCCCGCCCTGGCCAGCCTCGACCGCAGCCGGGTGGCCTACCTCGGCACCGCCGCGAAGTCGGTCGCCCCGTCCCTGCGCCTGGGCTGGCTCGTCCCGCCTCCGGACCTGCTCGACCGGCTCCACGCTCGGCGCCTCGTCACGCACGAGGGCGCGCCGTGGCCGGTGCAGCGCGCGTTCCTCGCCCTGCTTCGCGACGGGTACGTCGACAAGGTGGTCCGCACCGCGCGGCGGGTCTACGCGGAGCGGGCGCCGCGGGTCGAGGGCGCGCTGGCGCCGTACGCCGAGCTGGCCGGCCCCGTGGCTGGGATGTACTCGACCTGGCTGGTGCCGCAGCCCGCCGCCCTGCGGGCCCGGGACGCGGCCCGCCGGGCCGGGTTCGAGGTCAACCTGCTCTCGGACTACTGCCGCAGCGCGACGCTGACCGGACTGGTGGTCGGCTTCGGGGGCGTCACCGACGAGGAGCTGGACCGGGCCCTAGGCGCCCTGGTCGCCGGGCTCGCGTGACTGGTCGGACCCGTCGAAGGCGGCGTAGGCCTCGGCGCGCTCGCGCTCGATCTTGAGGCCGAGGAAGTAGGCCGAGCCCCACAGCAGCGCGAAGATCCCGCCGAGGACGAACATCAGGGGGATCACGAAGCCCAGGCCGACCGCCGCGCCCTGGATCACCCAGCCCGCTCCGTAGGCCCACTCCGCGCGGAGCATCCCGGCGAGCAGCAGGCAGGCGGCGGTGAGGCCGAGGCCGACCCACAGCGCCGTGCTCGTGTCGACCCCTGCGATGCTGATCATGACCGGCGTCGTGAGGCCGAGCGTGATCGCCTCGAGGCTGAGCACGGCCGCGCACATGCCCCGCCGCGGCGAGCGCTCCCGGGGCACCGGCTGCTGACCGGGCTCCTGCGCGCTCATCGGGCACCTCGCACGAGCAGCTTGCGCGCCTCGCCGACGGTGACGACCGAGCCGGTGACGAGCACCGCGCCGGAGCCGAGCGGGTCGCCGAACGCCTCGCCGGCCTCGGCCAGCGCCGCGGCCTGGTCGAGCGCGTCGGAGAGCCGGGGCACGACCGTGACCCGGTCCTCGCCGAAGATCTCGACCGCCTTCTCGGCCAGCTGCCCGGCGGGCAGCGCACGGTCGGTGGAGTTCTGGGTGCAGACCAGGTGGGCCAGGTGCGGCTCGAAGGCCGCCAACAGCCCCTCGTGGTCCTTGTCGCCCATCACGCCGACCACGCCGATCAGCGGGGAGAACGTGAAGGAGTCGTCGAGCGCGGCCGCCGTGGCCTCCGCGCCGTGCGGGTTGTGGGCCGCGTCGAGCACGATCGTGGGGCTGCGCCGCACGATCTCCAGCCGTCCCGGGGAGGTCACCTCGGCGAACGCCGCGCGCACGACCTCCTCGTCGAGGGCCGCCTCGCCGGCGAACGCCTCGACCGCCGCGAGCGCGACGGCGGCGTTCTGCGCCTGGTGCGCGCCGTAGAGGGGCAGGAAGACGTCGTCGTAGCGCGCTCGCAGCCCCTGGAGCGAGACGACCTGGCCGCCGACCGCGGGGACCCGCGAGACGACACCGAACTCCATGCCCTCCCGGGCCACGGTCGCGCCGACCTCGGCCGCCCGCTCGAGCATGATCGCCGCGACCTCGGGCTCCTGCTGGGCGAGCACCGCGATCGACCCGGGCTTGATGATGCCGGACTTCTCCACGGCGATCGCCGCGGGCGTCTCGCCGAGGTACTGCGCGTGGTCGACCGCGACCGGTAGCACGACCGCGACCGTCGCATCGGCGACGTTGGTCGCGTCCCACGATCCGCCCATGCCGACCTCGACCACGGCCACGTCGACCGGGGCGTCGGCGAAGGCGGCGTACGCCATCCCCACCACGGTCTCGAAGAACGACAGCGGGTGGGCCTCGCTCTCGTCGACCAGGTGGGTGTACGGCGCGACGTCGTTGAACGCGCGGACGAACTCCTCGTCGGTGAGCGGCTCGCCGTCGACGGAGATCCGCTCGGTCATCCGCTCGACGTGCGGGCTGGTGAACCGTCCGGTGCGCAGGTCGAGCGCGCGCAGCAGCGTGTCGATCATCCGCGACGTCGACGTCTTGCCGTTGGTGCCGGTGAGGTGGATGACCGGGTAGCTGCGCTGCGGGTCGCCCAGCAGCTCGGTGAACGCGCGGATGCGGTCCAGCGACGGCTCGAGCTTGGTCTCGGGCCAGCGCGACAACAGGGCGTCCTCGACCTCCTCGAAGGTCTCGGCCAGGCGGGGTGTCTCAGTCATCTCGCGTCGAGTCTAGGGATCCGGCAACCATTTGCCGCTTCCGCCTCGTCGTGCTCGCTGAAGGGGTGAGCGATGAGCGAGGCTTCCACGGTGACCGAGGCAGGCACAGGCCCAGCGGCCGGCGGTGCGACGGGCGGGTTCGAGGAGTTCGTCGCGGCGCGATCGGCCGCGCTGTGGCGCAGCGCCTACCTGCTCACCGGCGACCGGCACCGGGCCGAGGACCTGCTGCAGACCGCGCTCGTGAAGGCGTGGCGCAAGTGGGACTCGATCACGCGCCGTGAGGCCGCGGAGACCTACGTCCGCGCCGCACTCGTCACGACCTACACCGACTGGTGGCGCCGGCGCTGGAACGGTGAGGTCGCGACCGAGCACCTGTCGGAGTCCGCCGCCCACCACGCGGACGCCGACGTACGCCGCGACCTGCTCGCCGCCCTCGCGCTGCTCCCCCGCGGCCAGCGCGCCGTCATCGTGCTCCGCTACTTCGACGACCTCACCGAGCGTCAAGCCGCCGAGACGCTGGGCATCAGCGTCGGCACCGTCAAGAGCCAGACCGCCAAGGCGCTGGCCACGCTGCGCGCCCCGCCGCTGTTCGGCCAAGGAGATCCCTCATGACCGACCTGCGCGAGCTGCTCTCGTCCGCGGCCTCCGTGGACCCCGACCTCACCCCCACCGAGCGCTCCGCCGCCGTCGTCCGCCGGGGGCGGGCCGCGCGCCGGCGCGACCGCGCGCTCGTGGGC
>JAEZKN010000450.1 GCA_023415395.1 Actinomycetes bacterium | reverse complement strand
GGCAGCGCCGCGCCGATCCGCGGGTCCGTGCGCAGCCGGATCCCCTCGCGGACCAGCCAGGGCAGGACCGCCCAGCACAGCAGGAGCGGCCAGTGCCCGATCCACAGCCGCTCGACGACGTACGGGCTCCAGACGTAGGCGCTGACCGCCGCCAGCCGGGCGATGGTCGACCGGCCGGCGAGCGCGGCCGCGCCGAGGCCGCCCAGGAGCAGCGCGCCGAAGAGGACGACCTTCTGGAGCACCATCCCCGGCACGACCTCGTCGAGCACCGCGACCACGGCGTCGGAGGGCACCGCCCGCGGCAGTGCGGTCCCGAGTCCGAGGAAGTCGCTGCGCAGCGCGAGGTCCGGCACCCAGACCATGTCGTAGGTCAGCAGGTAGCCCGGACCCAGGGCGGGCCCGAGGAGCAGGACCGACAGGGCCAGCGCCCACGCCGCCGGCGCGGCACGCCGGACGACTGCGGCACCACCCCCGGTCACGGCGGCGAGTCTCGCATACGCTCCCTCCCGTGGCTCTCACCCGTCGCCTGACCCAGCTGCTCAGCGGCGGCGGATCCATCGCCATCGCGATGGCGATCATGAACGTGGCCACCTACGGCTTCACGATGATCGCGGCGCGGCTGCTCGGCCCGCAGGCCTACGGTGCGTTCGCCGGCCTGATGGCGACGCTGCTCGTGATCACCGTGCTCCAGCTCGGGCTGCAGGCGACCGCCGCGCGACGGATCGCGGCCGAGCCCGGTCACGTCGGACAGATCGAGCGGACCATCCTCGGCGTCACCTACCGCGCGGCGGTCGCGCTGGGCGCCCTCTTGGTCGTGCTCGCGCCGCTGGTGAACCTGGTCCTCCGGCTCGACAGCCTGCTCACCGCCCTGCTGCTGGCCTTCGTGTCGGTCCCGTTCACGGTGATGGGCGGCCAGGCCGGCATCCTCCAGGGCGAGCGACGGTGGAAGGCGCTGTCGGTGCTCTACCTGCTCAGCGGCGTCCCCCGGCTGGTCATCGGCACCCTGCTCCTCCTCTGGCACCCCAGCTCGTCGGTCGCCCTCCTCGGCACCGGCATCGGCGCCTGCGCCCCGGTCGTCGCCGGCTGGTGGTTCCTGCGTCGCCCGCGCGACCCGGGGCTCTCCAGCGAGGAGCACGGCTTCCGCAAGGTGATCAAGGAGTCGTTCCACAACTCCCAGGTCCTGCTGGCGTTCTTCGCGCTCTCCAACGCCGACATCGTCATCGCCCGCAACGTCCTCGACGAGCACGACGCCGGCCTGTACGCCGGCGGGCTCATCCTCACCAAGGCGGTGCTCTTCCTGCCGCAGTTCGTCGTGGTCGTGGCGTTCCCGTCGCTCTCGACCATCGAGGAGCGGCGGCGCGCCCTGACGGCGAGCCTGTCGCTGATCGCGGTGCTGGGCGCCGCGGTCACGGCCGGAGCGTTCGTGCTGCCGGACCTGGCGCTGGTCTTCGTCGGCGGCGACCAGTTCGAGGAGATCGCCGACCACCTGTGGATCTTCGCCATCCTGGGCACGGTGCTGTCCATGCTGCAGCTGCTCGTGTACTCGGTGCTGGCCCGGCGCGGTCAGCGCTCGGTCTACTTCGTGTGGGCGGCGTTCGTGGCGCTGGTCGTGCTCGGCCTGACCACCTCGACCCTGCGCGGCCTGCTGTCGGTGGTGATCAGCACCGACACGGTCCTGCTGGCCGCCCTGCTGGCCATCAGCCTCTACGTCATCCGCCCCGTGCGCGCCGAGGGGCCCGCGGACCGCTAGTGCGCGGCGTCGTGCCAGCTGCGCCCGAAGCCGACTGAGACGTCGAGCGGGACGGCGAGGTCGGCGGCGTTGCCCATGTGGGTGCGCACCAGGGCCTCCAGCACCTCCTGCTCCCCCGGCGCGACCTCGAAGACGAGCTCGTCGTGGACCTGGAGGAGCATCCGCGACGTCAGCCCGGCCGCGGCGATCTCGCGGTCGACGTTGAGCATCGCGATCTTGATGATGTCGGCCGCCGAGCCCTGGATCGGGGCGTTGAGGGCCATCCGCTCGGCCATCTCGCGGCGCTGCCGGTTGTCGCTGGTCAGGTCGGGCAGGTAGCGGCGGCGGCCCTTGATCGTCTCGGTGAACCCGGTCTTGCGGGCCTCCTCGACGACGCCGCCGAGGTAGTCGCGGATGCCGCCGAAGGTCTGGAAGTACTCGTCCATCAGCCCGCGTGCCTCGGCCGGCTCGATGCCGAGCTGCTGGCTCAGGCCGAACGCGGAGAGGCCGTAGGCCAGGCCGTAGTTCATCGCCTTGATCTTCGCGCGCATCTCGACCGTGACGTCGTCGGCCGGGACGTCGAACACCCGGGCCGCCGTGATCGAGTGGAAGTCGCGGCCCGACCGGAACGCCTCGATGAGCAGGTCGTCCTCGGAGAGGTGGGCCATGATCCGCATCTCGATCTGGCTGTAGTCCGCGGTCATCAGCGACTCGAAGCCCTCGCCCACGACGAAGCCCTCGCGGATGCGGCGGCCCTCCTCGGTGCGGATCGGGATGTTCTGCAGGTTCGGCTCGGTGCTGGAGAGCCGGCCGGTCGCGGCGATGGTCTGGTTGAAGGTGGTGTGGATGCGCCCGTCGCCGGCGACGGTCTTGAGCAGCCCCTCGATGGTCTGGCGGAGCCGGATCACGTCGCGGTGGCGCAGCAGGTGGAGCAGGAACGGGTGCTCGGTCTTGGTGTAGAGCGCCTGCAGGGCGTCGGCGTCGGTGGTGTAGCCGGTCTTGGTGCGCTTGGTCTTGGGCATGTCGAGCTCGTCGAAGAGCACCACCTGCAGCTGCTTGGGCGAGCCGAGGTTGATCTCCTTGCCGATGACGGCGTAGGCCTCCTCGGCCGCGTTGCGGACCTCGGTCGCGAAGTGGCTCTCCAGCGCCTCGAGGTGCTCGGTGTCGACGGCGATGCCGGTCTGCTCCATGGTCGCGAGCAGGTCGACCAGCGGCAGCTCGATGTCGGCGAGCAGGCGGGTGCCGCCGCGCTCCTCGAGCTCCTCGTCGAGCGCGGCGGCCAGGTCGAGCACGGCCCGCGCGTGCAGCATCTCCACCTCGCCGGCGTTCTCCTGGTCGAGGCCGTCGAGGCTGAGCTGCCCGTCGTCGGCGCCGCCCTGCTTGAGCTCCCGCTTGAGGTAGCGGACGGTCAGGTCGGCCAGGTCGTAGGAGCGCTGGTCGGGGCGGGCGAGGTACGCCGAGAGCGCGGTGTCGCGGTCGAGCCCGCGCAGCGGCAGGCCCCACGCCGCGAGCGCGAGCAGCGGGCCCTTGGCGTCGTGGAGCACCTTCGGCTGCTGCGGGTCGCCGAACCAGGCGGCGAGCGCCTCCTGGTCGGCCGGGTCGAGCTGGTCGGCGGCGATCCACGCGGCGGTGCCGTCGGTCGTCGCGAGGGCCAGGCTGGTGACGTCGCCGC
>JAEZKN010000561.1 GCA_023415395.1 Actinomycetes bacterium | reverse complement strand
GCCGTCGGCAGCGTGGCGGCCGACGCGGACGCCCCGGCCGACGGCACCGTGGCTTTCGAGGCGGGCGCCGCGCGGTCCGTCGCCGGCCAGGGCGCGCCGGTCGAGGCCGTCGAGCGGTCGGTCATCCGCAAGGGCAACGTCGAGCTGAGCTCGGCCGACGTCGGCAAGGCGCAGTTCGAGGTGCAGCGGGTCGTCGACCGGTACGCCGGCCAGGTGAGCGCCGAGGAGACGACCACGGACGACGACGGGCGGCCGGCGTACACCCGGATGGTGCTGCGCATCCCGACCGAGAGCTTCGGGGAGGCCATGGCCGCGCTCAAGGAGACGGCCGACTTCGAGTCCGCCTCGACCGGCGAGACCGACGTGACCGCGAAGGTCATCGACACCCGGACGCGACTGGCGGCCCAGCGTCGCAGCATCGCGCGGATCACCGTGCTCTTCGACCGGGCCGAGAGCATCCGCGACGTCATGCGGATCGAGTCCGAGCTCTCCCGGCGGCAGGCGGACCTGGAGTCGCTGGAGCGACAGGCGGCCTACCTGCAGGGGCAGACCTCGATGTCGACGATCACGGTCAGCATCGACCGGGCGCGGCAGCAGGCGAAGGCGGAGGAGGACGAGTCCGACGCCGGTTTCGTCACCGGCCTCAGGACCGGGTGGGACGCGCTGGCGACCTTCGCGGTCGGCCTGGCCACCGTGGCCGGCGCCCTGCTCCCCTGGTTGGTCGTGCTGGCGATCGTCGGGCTTCCGGCGCTGCTGGCCTGGCGCCGGCGGCGTACTAGTAGGACTGGACGAACTCCGTCAGCCGCTTGAGCTGGTCGGGGTTCGTCGAGGGGATCACCCCGTGGCCGAGGTTGAAGACGTGGCCCGTCGCGGCCCGGCCGGCCTCGATCACCTGGGCCGCCCGCTCGAGCATCACCTCGGTGGGCGCGAAGACCAGCGTCGGGTCGAGGTTGCCCTGGACGCCGCGGCCGCCGACCTTGCCGATCGCCTCGCCGAGCGGGGTGCGCCAGTCGACGCCGACCACGTCGGCACCGGCCTCGCCCATGAGGCCCAGCAGGTTCGCCGTGCCGACGCCGAAGTGGATGCGCGGCACGCCGAGCGCCCCGGCTCGCTCCAGCACCCGGGCAGAGTGCGGCATGACCTGGGCGCGGTAGTCGTCGGGCGTGAGCGCGCCGGCCCAGGAGTCGAAGAGCTGGACGGCCGACGCGCCGGCGCCGACCTGCACCTCGAGGTAGGCCGCGGCGATGCCGGCGATCTTGCGCATCAGCGCGTCCCAGACGTCCGGAGCGCCGAACATCATCGCCTTCGTCTTCGCGTGCTCCTTCGACGGCCCGCCCTCGACGAGGTAGGACGCCACGGTGAACGGCGCCCCGGCGAAGCCGATCAGCGGGGTGCCGCCGAGCTCGCCGACCAGGCCGCGGACGGCCTCGGTGATGAACGGCACGTGCTCGGGGGTCAGGTCCGGGATCGCCTCGACGTCCTTCAGCGTGCGGACCGGCTTCGCGACGACCGGGCCGATGCCGGGCTTGATGTCGAGGTCGACGCCGACGGCCTTGAGCGGCAGCACGATGTCGGAGAAGAAGATGGCCGCGTCCACGCCGTAGCGCCGCACGGGCTGCATGGTGATCTCCACGACCAGCTCGGGATCCATGCAGGACTCGAGCATGCCGACGCCCTCACGGACCTTGAGGTACTCCGGCAGCGACCGGCCCGCCTGGCGCATGAACCACACCGGCGTGTGCGGCACCGGTTCGCCCCGGGCGGCCTTGAGGAACGCGCTCTGGGACAGGTCGGCGGTGCTCGTCACACCCTGAAGGGTCGCAGGTGACCGGCGTGTTCGCACATCGCGACCGCGGGATCGACCTACTGTGACCTCATGGTCGTCGGTCAGGAGACGCACCCCGGGACGGGTGCGGGCGCCACGCCCCCGGAGTTCCGGGACGCGGTCGCGACGATGCACGCTGCCCGGCTGCGCCCGGAGATCTTCTGCGAGGAGATGCCGGCGCCGCAGCGGATCGCGCCGTACGCCTCGGCCCTCTCGGCCGACGTGACCGTCGACGACACCGACCTGGGCACCGGCCGGATCATCCTGCTGCACGATCCCGCGGGCAACGACGCGTGGGACGGCACGTTCCGCTGCGTCGCCTACGCCCGCGCCGAGGTCGACGTCGAGCAGGCGGTCGACCCGATGCTCGGCGCCGTGGGCTGGTCCTGGCTGGTCGAGGCGCTCGCGGCGCACGGCGCGTCGTACGCCGCCATCTCCGGCACCGTCACCCGGGTCTCGACCGAGAGCTTCGGCGGCATGGCCGAGGAGGGCGGCACCGCGCAGATCGAGGTCCGCGCCTCGTGGACCCCGCTCCAGCCCGACGCTCAGTCGCTGGTGGGCCCCGACCGGGCGCCGCTGGACCTGGCCCCGCACGTGGAGGCCTGGGCCGAGCTGCTGTGCACGGCCGTGGGCCTGCCGCCGGTCCCCGACGGGGTCGCCGTGATGCCGAGCCGCCGCGGACAGCGGGGCTCGGGACGCTGAGATGAGCTCGGACCAGACCCCCGACCCGACCCCCGAGAAGCCGCTCCTCACGCTGCGCGACGGGCTGCCGCCCGTCGTCGAGACCCGCGCCGCCCTCACCGAGGTCTGCGAGCGGATCGCTGCCGGCACCGGACCCGTGGCCATCGACGCCGAGCGGGCCTCCGGCTACCGCTACTCCTCGCGCGCCTACCTGATCCAGCTGCGGCGCGAGGGGGCGGGCACGTTCCTGGTCGACCCGATCGCCTTCGACTCCCTCGCGGAGCTCCAGGAGGCCCTCGACGGCACCGAGTGGATCCTGCACGCCGCCACCCAGGACCTCCCCTGCCTGGCCGAGGTCGGCCTGACGCCGAACTCGCTCTTCGACACCGAGCTGGCCGGCCGGCTGCTGGGCTATCCCCGGGTCGGCCTCGCCACGCTCGTCGAGAGCCTGCTCGGCTACCGCCTCGCCAAGGAGCACTCCGCGGTCGACTGGTCGACGCGGCCGCTCCCCGCCCCGTGGCTGGAGTACGCGGCCCTCGACGTCGAGGTGCTCGTCGAGCTCCGCGCGATCATCGCCGACGCCCTGGTCGAGGCGGGCAAGGACGAGTGGGCGCGCCAGGAGTTCGAGCACCTGCGCGGCTTCGAGCAGCCGACGCGGGTCGACGCCTGGCGGCGTACCTCCGGCATGCACAAGGTGCGCGGCCGCCGCGGCCTGGCCGCGGTGCGCGAGCTCTGGGAGACCCGCGACGCGATCGCCGAGCAGCGCGACGTCACCCCCGGCCGCATCCTCCCCGACTCCGCGATCGTCGTGGCCGCGCAGGCGATGCCGACAGACAAGGCCGCGCTGATGTCGACCAAGGG
>JAEZKN010000482.1 GCA_023415395.1 Actinomycetes bacterium | reverse complement strand
GTCCCCACCACCACGAGCACGCCGCCACCGGCAGCGGCCGCCGCGGTCCCCACGGCCGCGGCGCTCGCCCCGTGCACGACGTCGGCGATGCGCGGCCCGCCGGCGACGACCACGATGAAGATGCCCTGGAGGCGTCCGCGCACGGCGTCGTCGGCGGCGCTCTGGAGCATCGAGGTCCGGAACGCCGCCGAGGCCATGTCCGCCGCGCCGCCGATCACGAGCATCAGCAGGGCCAGCAGCAGCATCACCTGCTGCCACTGGTCGGCGAGCGCGACCGCCACCCCGAAGCCGGTCATCGCGCCACCCCAGATCAGGATGCAGACGATGACGGCGTACCCCTGCCGCTCGACCCGCGAGACCCAGCCGGAGAAGATGCCGCCCAGCACGGCCCCGGCCGGGATCGCGGCGAAGAGCAGCGCGAAGACCAGGCCACCCTCGTCGGGCCCGTCGAAGGAGGTGTGTGCGATCTCGGGGAAGAGCGCGCGCGGCATGCCGAAGACCATCGCGATCAGGTCGACGACGAAGGACATCATCAGCACCGGCTGGCCGCGCAGGTAGGTGAAGCCCTCGATCACCGAGCGCAGCCCGGGCGTGCCCGTCACCGACTCGACCGGCAGGCGGGGGAGCCGGACGACGGCGCTCAGCGTCGCGAAGAGCGAGATCGTGTCGACGAGGTAGAGCCAGGCGAAGCCGACCACCGGGATCAGCACGCCCGCGATCAGCGGGCCGCCGATGGCGCCGGCGGTGAAGAGCGTCATGTTGAGCGAGTTCGCCGCGGGCAGCAGCTCGGTCGGCAGCAGCTTGGGCAGGATCGCCGAGCGGGTGGGCTGGTTGACGGCGAAGAACGCCTGCTGCACCGAGAACAGCCCGAGCAGCAGCCACACGTCGGTGTTGCCGAGCGCGGCCTGCACCCAGAACAGCGCGCTCGTCCCGATCAGGCCGAGCGTCGTGCACACCAGGAGCGTCCGGCGGTCGAAGTGGTCGGCGAGCGCCCCGCCCCACAGGCCGAAGACCACGAGCGGCACCAGGCCGAAGAGACCGGTCAGTCCGACGTACGCCGAGGAGCCCGTCATCTCGTAGATCTGGGCCGGCACCGCGACCACGGTCAGCTGGGCGCCGACGACCGTGATGATGTTGGCCAGCCACAGGCGGCGGAAGTGCTCGTTGCGCAGCGGCCGGGTGTCGGCGACGAGGCTGCGCAGGGACGGCACGATCGTCCAACCTAGCCCGCGCTAGCGTCGGAGCGTGACCGAGTCGGTGTGGGACTACCCACGTCCACCCCGGGTGGACCCGAGCACCGAGCACGTCGAGGTGGTCCTGGGCGGGGAGGTCGTCGCGGCCAGCGACCGCTCGTGGCGGGTGCTGGAGACCAGCCACCCGCCGACGTACTACCTGCCGCGCGAGGCGTTCGCCGAGGGCGTGCTGCGCCCGCTGGCGGGCGGTCACACCTGGTGCGAGTGGAAGGGCGAGGCGTCCTACTTCGACCTGGTCGCCGGCGACCGCACCGCCCGCCGGGCCGCCTGGACCTACCCGCGCCCGGCGCCCGGGTTCGAGGACATCGCCGGCGCGGTCGCGGTGATGCCGGGGCTGGTCGACCGGTGCACGGTCGACGGCGAGGTCGTCGAGCCCCAGCCCGGTGGCTTCTACGGCGGCTGGATCACCTCCCGGGTCGTCGGCCCGTTCAAGGGCGGACCGGGGACCCTGGGCTGGTGAGCGATGAGTTCGGCGCTCCGGCACGGTCGGACCGGGCATGACTGAGAAGGTGCAGGGCCCGGCGTCGTACTTCCCGGCGATCGAGAAGAAGTACGGCCGCCCGGTCGCGGAGTGGAAGCAGGTCCTCCGGGCGGCGCCCGGCTACGGCGCCGGCGCGAAGCACAGCGAGCTCGTGGCGCTGCTCAAGGACGAGCACGGCCTGGGCCACGGCCACGCCAACGCGCTCGTCGCGCACACGCTGGCCGAGGACGCGGGGTGAGCGGGGTGAGCGGGGTGAGCGGGTCGTCGCTGGCTCACCACGGTAAGTGGGTGAACCTGCACTTCTCACGGCACGCCCGCCATGGGAAGTGTCGCTTCGCCTACCTACCGTGGTGAACCAGCACCACGCCAGCCGCGGCTCAGCAGGAGCCGGACTCGGGGCGTCCGAGGAGCCGGTCGGCGAGGAAGTCGCACCACTGGCCCGAGGGCGGGCCGCCGTTGACGGTGCCGTCGGACTCGCCGGGGTGCTTGACCCACAGCGTGCCGTCGAACGCACCCTGGAAGACCAGGCGCGGCTTCGCGCCGATCCGGGCCCACCGGGGGTTGATGACGTCGAAGCCGTCCGAGCTCGGCGTGGCGCCGTTGCGTGAGGTGTCGATGACGTAGCGCTTGCCCGTGATGCCGAGCTCGCGCAGGCCGCGCAGCATCTTCTGGGCGTAGGCCTTCTCGTCGGCGGTCGTACGGAAGTTGGAGACGTTGGTGCTGATCCCGCGGGCGTGCTTCACGCCGGCGGCCTTGAGGTACGCCGGCCGGTCGTCGTTCGGCGTCCAGTTGGAGTGGCCGGCGTCGAGGTAGACCCACGCGCCGGTCTGGCTCAGCCGCTTGCTCGCGAACGCCAGCATGCCCTTCCACCCGGACGGCTTCTCCGGGCACGCCTGCAGCGAGCTGCTGAAGAGCGGGAGGGCGTCCGGCTCGAGCACGACCAGGGCCTTCTTCCTCTCCAGCCCGCGCGCCAGCTGCTTGATCCAGCGGCGGTACTCGGCGGCGGTGGTCAGCGGGTTGCCGGAGGAGTACATCCCGCAATCGCGGCCGGGGATGCCGTAGACGGTGAGGACCGGAGTCTTGCGGGCCGCCCGGGCGTCGCCGGTGTACTCCTCCACCTTGGCGCGCACCGAGCCGGTGCCGTAGGCCTCCGGGATCACCCAGAAGGCCTGGGAGATTTTGCCGATCCGCTGCCGGTAGACCCCACCCTGCTGGTAGGCCGGCATCTTCGGGTCCACGAACAGGCCGCGGGTCTTGCGCGGGTCCTTGCCCTTCGCGGCCAGCCCCTGGTCGACCACCGGTCGCTCCCCCGGCGCGTGGGCGCCGACCGGCCCGACCAGCGCCAGGCCCAGCCCCAGGCCCAGCGCCAGGCCCAGCCCCAGGGCGAGCCCGAGGACCAGCCCCAGGGCGCGCAGGGTCACGGAGTGGGGGAGCACCGGCTCAGGGTACGGGCTGATCGTCCTCCCGGGGCCCGAAGACGAGCAGCTCGTCGTAGGCACGAGGCGGTGTCGTGCGGAAGGGTGTCGTACCGCGGCCCTGCCGTTCGTGGAGAAGGTGACGGGCCACCTGGCCCACCAAGCCCACCAGGCCCACCACAGGAGGAAGAGATGACCCAGTACCTGCTGTCCGTGCACCACGTCGAGGGCGAGCCCGAGTGGAGCCCGGAGGAGATGCAGGCCGCCTTCGAGGCCGTCGACCGGTTCAACCAGAAGGCGCAGGACGCCGGGATCTGGGTGTTCGCCGGCGGCCTGATGCCGCGCGAGACCGCCAGCACCGTCGACGCCACCGGTGTCGAGACGGTCGTGACCGACGGGCCCTTCGCCGAGTCCAAGGAGTGGCTCGGCGGGTTCTGGGTCTTCGAGCTGCCCGACCTGGCCAGCGCGCAGGAGTGGGCCGCCGAGGGCTCGCGGGCCTGTGCCGGCAAGGTCGAGGTCCGGCCCTTCCAGGGCGAGTGAGCTCGCCGACGGACCCGGCGCACGCGGCCGTCGAGCGGATCTACCGCGAGGAGTACGGCCGGGTCGTGGCCTCGCTCGTCCGCCGCTTCGGCGCCATCGACATCGCCGAGGAGGCGGCCGGTGAGGCTCTGCTCGTCGCCCTGGAGCGGTGGCCCGCCGATGGCGTGCCGCCCAACCCCGGCGGCTGGCTGACCACGACCGCCGGCAACCGCGCCATCGACCGGATCCGCCGCGAGTCGCACCGCGACGCCAAGCACCAGGCGGCCTCCATGCTCCGAGACGACACCCCCCACGAGCCGACCGGCATCGTCGAGGACGACCGGCTGCGGCTGATCTTCACCTGCTGCCACCCGGCGCTGGCGCCCGAGGCCCGGGTCGCCCTGACCCTGCGCCTGCTCGGCGGGCTGACCGTCGCCGAGATCGCGCAGGCCTTCCTCGTGCCCGAGACGACGATGGCCCAGCGCATCACCCGCGCCAAGCGCAAGATCCGGGACGCCCACATCCCGTTCCGGGTCCCGGAGGCGGCCGACCTCACCGACCGGCTCGCCGGCGTGCTGGCCGTCGTCTACCTCGTCTTCAACGAGGGCTACCTCGCCAGCTCCGGCGAGCACGCCCTGCGCGAGGACCTCACCGCCGAGGCCATCCGGCTGGGCCGGATCCTGCGCACCCTGCTGCCCGAGGAGCCCGAGGTCGCCGGGTTGCTCGCGCTGATGCTGCTGACCGAGGCCCGGCGCACGACCCGGGTCGCGGACGGCGAGCTGGTGCCGCTGCGCGACCAGGACCGCGGCGGCTGGGACCGCGCCCTGATCGCCGAGGGCCACGCGCTGGTCCGGGAGTGCCTGGCGCTCCACCGCTCGGGCGGGCGCCGTCCGGGGCAGTACCAGCTGCTCGCCGCGATCAACGCGGTCCACACCGACGCCCCCGCGGCGGGTGCGACGGACTGGGGCCAGATCACCGCGCTCTACGACCAGCTCTACGCCGTCGCGCCGAGCCCGGTCGTCGCGCTCAACCGCGC